>CAZKJA010000063.1:0-9515 GCA_964552925.1 uncultured Treponemataceae bacterium | reverse complement strand
CCCCGCCGATGCCGCGGCCGACGCGTCCTCCAACGGCAGGTACCGGCCGAGTATCGCATACGCCATGTGGTCGAGGACCATGTGCAGATCCTCGGTGACCTGCATGTCGTCGATGGGGATGTGCACGCCGTGGCCCGCGAGCCTCTTGAGCGCGCCGCCGTCGTAGCCGGTCAGACCGAGCGTCGTCGCGCCGACGGCATTGGCGTATTCAATCGCCTTGATGACGTTGCGCGAGTTGCCGGAGCCGGAGATCGCTATGACAAGGTCTCCGGGTTCGAGGAAGTTGCGAAGCTGCTCGACGAAGATGTCGTCGTAGCTGAGGTCGTTGGCGTAGGCGGTGATTGTCGCCGTGTTGTCGGCAAGGCATATAAAACGGAAGCGTTTCTTCTTGCCCAGCGACAGGCCCTTGTTGAAGTCGGCGACGAAATGGGACGCCGTCGACGACGAGCCTCCATTGCCCATTATGAATACATGGCAGCCGCGATCGAGGGCGTCGACGAGCAACGCGAGGAACGTGTCAAGTTCATCGCGCGATATGAGGTCGAGCGTGCGCTTGAGTTTTTCGAAATAGGCGTCGATCTCGGCTCGGAATTGTCCCTTCATTTCGTTTTCCTTTCTTAGTTCATCGAACCTTGTTGCTGGGCGTCCCGGGGTACCTTTGATGGTATGGTTAGCAGTCATAATGTGCTGCCCGTGGTATTGAAGAATGGCCAGCCACAAGGTTCGAAGAACTAGTCATGCTCTTTGTCCGAATGCCAGCGCCGCCGCGCCGACGAGGGCGGCATCGTAACCCAGAGCGCTCTTGAGTATTGATACAGTCCTTGATTCCCATGCGAACACCCGGCTTGGCATCAGCGCCACTATCCTCGGTATCAACAGGTCCGCGGCGCCTGCCACTCCCCCGCCCAGGAACACGTCGCGCGGATCCATAACCGTCATGTCGTCGCCTATGCCGTACGCCAACGCGTCGGAAACATCGTCGACGACGCGCAGGCAAGCCGCGTCTCCCGATCGGGCGCCTTCAGCGATGACCCGCGCGTCAATGTTTTCCCGCGCGCGACCCGGGAACGCTGCCTGCTGTTCTCCTGCCGCGCAACAATCTTTTTCCTGCCCGAGGAATGAAGCCAGTTTGCGGCTCCACGCGGGGCCGGCCGCTTCCGCTTCCAGGCATCCGAGCTTGCCGCAGGTGCAGGTCGCGCCGCCGGGTCGAACGACCAGGTGCCCAATCTCGCCTGCCATCCCGTGCGCGCCGTGCAGCACCTTCCCGCCGCAGAATATCGCCCCGCCAATACCGGTGCTCACGGTTATCCACAGGAAGGGGTCGAAACCCGCGCCTGAACCGAACGCCGCTTCGGCGAGCGCGCACGCGTTCACGTCGTTGTCGGCGACGACAGTCAGGCCGAAGGCCTCTCGGAACAGCCGGGTGAACGGCACGTTGTCCCAACCCGATGATGGCGAGCGAAGCAGCGTTTCGCCGGCATCGTCGACCACTCCCGGCAAGGCCAACCCGATGGCTTGGCCGCGTCCCGGGTCGAAGCCAAGTTCGTCGGACAGTTTCCGCGCCACGGCCACTACCGCGTCCGGATCGCCCCTCGGCGTCTTTGCGGAAGCCTTGGCGAGGACTTTTCCATGCACGTCGACGATGCCGACGGCGATCTTGGTGCCACCTATATCGATGGCAAGGACCCTCTTCATGGCACTATCGTAATCGAGCCGGTACCTTTGGACAAGGCGCTTGATTTTCCGCTTGACAGGATTGGAAAGTGGAGTGAAAATCATTTTATCTGTTATAGAGTTCTATAACACTGGGAGCATCCTATGCGAATCGGCACGAGCAAGTACCCCTTATACCTCAAGATCGCCGAGCGGATACGAGCGGATATTGTTTCCGGAACGCTCTCGGAAGGCCTGAAGTTGCCGTCCCAACGCGAGCTCGCCCAGGAATTCCAGACAACGTTGATGACTGTCCGCCAGGCGCTGGAACTCCTCGAGGACGAAGAACTTGTCAGGACCGAACACGGACGAGGCATGTTCGTCACTTCGCCGCGGATAAAGGAATACGACCGGGAGCGGCTCTTCGGCTTCGACGCGGAAATGGGGCTGCGGCACCAGAAGATCGAAACGAGATTGCTGCGGGGGCAGGCGGTATTGATCCATCCGGAGGCCGCGCTCCTTCTGGGATACCCCGGCGGGGTGACGCCGGGCTCCATCCGCCGGCTCAGGGTGCTCGATGGAGTGCCGATAGTGCTGCAGTCGTCATTCCTTGCGCCGCGCCTGTCGGGCTTGCTCGACGTGTACGACCAGGACCGTTCGCTCTACGAACAGGTCGCCGCGCATGGCGGGCAGGCCGTGGTCATGACCAAGGAGATACTCATGCCGGTGGCTCTCGACCTCGAATCCGCCGCCCTGCTCGCGAGGGACGCCGGTTCCGCTGCGGTGCTTTCCGCGAGGATGAGCAGGAGCGGGGACGGAGAGGCGCTTGTATACGATGAAGCCGTAATCGCGGGCGACTCGTTTTTCATCAGCGCCGAACGCGTCGGCAAACGGCACGTCTACGACTTCAATTTCGGCAGGGGCGGCGTGGCTCCAATAATGGAACAACTCCTGAGGGAGGATTGACGATGGACGACCGCACGTTGCAGGCGACCGGCGCGTTACTAGAGGTTTCAGGGCTGTATAAAAGCTTCGGAGGCGTCCACGCGCTCAGGGGCGCTTCCCTGTCGTTGGCGCCGGGCGAGGTGCACGCCCTGGTGGGCGAGAATGGCGCGGGCAAGTCGACGTTAATAAAGGTACTTGCCGGAATAGTCCGGCCCGACGCTGCATCGATATTGCTCCGGGGGGTACCTGCGGACATAGCCTCGGGCCACGACGCTAACAGGCTCGGCCTGAGCTTCATCCACCAGGAGCTCAACCTGGTGCCGTACTTCCGTGTCGCGGAGAACGTGTTCCTCGGCAAGGACTATCCAAAAAACGCCTTCGGATTGATAGACCGCCGTGAATTGGACAACAGGGCTGGCGCGGCCTTGGCGGCGCTGGGAGTGAACATACCTCTCGACGTCGTCGCCTCGCGGCTGTCGCGCGGCGAGCAGGCGATGACGGCGATAGCGAGGGCCTTCACCGAAGACGCCGCGCTCTACGTGATGGACGAGCCGACTGCGTCGCTGACCGACGTCGAGATAGCCAGGCTGTTCGCCGTGATTGCCCGGCTCAAGGCCAAGGGCAAGACGATCCTATACGTGTCGCACCGGCTCGACGAGATATTCTCGATATGCGACAGGGTGACGGTGATGCGCGACGGCCAGACCGTCGGGAGCATGCGAGTCGCCGACACCGATCCAGCCTCGCTTATACGCATGATGATAGGCCGGAACCTGGCGGACAGCTTTCCTCCGGCGAGCTCTGTCCCCGGCGCGGATCGTCTGGTCGTCGAGGGTCTGGACCGCGGCAGGGGCAGGACGGTGTCGTTCAGCCTGCGTGCAGGCGAGATACTCGGCGTCGCCGGCCTGGCGGGTTCTGGCAGGAGTTCGTTGCTCAAGACGATAGGAGGAGCCTCGCGCGCCAAGGGCGGACGGATGGAGCTGGACGGGAAGCCGTACTCGCCGGCTAACCCGAGGCAGGCGATAGACGCGGGCGTCGTGCTTGTGCCCGAGGAACGACGCGAGCAGGGCCTCGTACTCGGGCGCTCGATCAGGGAGAACATCGCCTTGCCCCACCTTGGGCGCTTGTCGACTCTGGGCGTCTTCGTGAAGCGCCGGCTCGAGGGCTCGGAGGCGGCCGGGGCCGCCAAAGGGGTGAGGCTCAAGGCGGCGTCGCTCGGGCAGAAGGCGGGGCAATTGTCCGGCGGCAACCAGCAGAAGGTGGTGTTTGCCAAGTGGCTGCTCGGCCGCACCGAGATCCTGCTGCTCGATGAACCCACCCGCGGCGTCGATGTGGGCGCGCGTTACGAGATCTACAGGATTGTCAGGGATATGGCGGCCAAGGGCGCCGGTATCATCCTCGCCTCGTCGGACCTTTCAGAGGTGCTCGGCCTGGCCGACCGCGTGATGATCCTCCGCGACGGCGGGCTTGAGGCGATACTGCCGGCCAAGGATCTGGACCAGGAAACAATACTAACCCGGATATCTCACAGCGGAATCGGGCTTAGCCCAAGGAGCGATCGAAGTCGAGGAGCGTCGCGTCAGTAGACGCGTCGCGTCTATAGACGCGCGCATACTATTGTATGTGAGCACCGAGACGAGGAGCGACGCCGGGATCAGCCCGATTACGCGGGCCTTGCCGGTTTTAATTAAATGCCAATGAGTTGCTCAAAACTCTTGGCAAGGTGTGAGATATTCGGGTTAAGGCATTGCTACGGAGAAGGGGGAAAGCAGGATGGGCGATAAGGTGGAAGGCATCAACCCGGCGAAGTGGGCCGACATACTCAAGAAGTGGGGCTCGCTCGGGGGCTTCGTCATCCTGTGCGCGGTTTTTTCGGGACTGCGGCCCGACGTCTTCCCGACGATAGGCAACCTGCGCAACATCGTCGACCAGGCCGCGACGCTTGCGATAGCGGCCGCCGCGGTGACGATGGTGATGGCGACGGGGGACTTCGACCTATCGGTCGGCGCGGTCGCGAGCCTCGCCGGGGTGGTGGCGGTCAAGGTGATGACGGCGAGCCAGAGCGTCGCGCTCGGCATAGCCGCTGGTTGCGCGACCGGGCTCGCCGCAGGGGCCTTCAACGGCGCCTTGGTGGCGTACGGCAACCTCTCGGCCTTCGTGGCGACGCTCGCGACAATGACGGGCATCGGCGGGCTATCCCTGCTCGTCACCGGCGGCGCTACGCTGTTCGCCGGCATCCCGGAACGCTTCAGGGTGATAGGGCAGGGCGGCATCGGCCCGGTGCCGGTCGCCGTCGTCGTGATGGCGGCAGTCGTCGCGCTGGTTTGGACCGCGATGGAGCGGACGGTGTTCGGGCGCAAGCTGTACGCGATAGGCGGCAACATGGAGGCGACGCGGCTCGCGGGCGTCGACGTCAGGCTCGTGCGCCTGGGCGGATTCGCGGTCTCCGGGCTGGGAGCCTCGCTCGCGGGCATAGTGCTGACGAGCAGGCTGTTCTCGGCCCACCCGCAGGCGGGAAACCCGTTGATGCTAAACGCCGCTGCCGCCGTGTTCCTCGGCGCCACGGCCTTCCGCGAGGGGGAGCCGCACGTCGGCGGAACCCTGCTCGGCGTGCTCATCCTGGGAGTGCTCGGGAACGGCATGAACATACTCGGCGTCAACTCGTACGTCCAGCAGATACTGTCCGGGGCGATAATAATCCTCGCGGTACTCGTCTCCGGCCTCGGCGGAAGGAAGCGCGCTTGAGCCCGGGACTCATCGACCGCGCGTTCGCGGATGCCGCTGCAGCCGGAAGGATGGTCCTCGTCGGCTACCTGCCCGCGGCGTGGCCGAGCGAGTCGGGCTTCCGCGAGTGCGTCGAGGCGGCCTTCCTGGCGGGCATGGACATCCTCGAGGTCGGCGTACCGACTCAGGATCCATTCATGGACGGCGAGGTGATACGCAAGGCCGTCGCGGTCGTCAGGGACAGGGGCGTGTCGGCCGGCGCGGCTCTGGAGTCCTCCCGGCCGCTCGCCGGTCCGGGAGGCGAGGCGGCGTCCAGGGCCGTGATAGCGATGATGTACCGACCAAGCTACGTCGAACTCGGCCGCGCGGCTTTGCCTGAGCGCCTGGCCGGACTCGGGTACGCGGGAATGCTCGTGGTCGGGGCCGGCGATGGCGACTGGCGGGAGTACGCGCCCGCAGCGCGTTCGGCCGGCGTCGCCCCGATAGGCTTCGCGGGCGGCGAAGCCGGACATGCCGAGCTAGGGACCCTTGCCCGCAGGGCCGGGGGCTTCATCTACCTGCCGAGCTACCAGGGTATGACCGGCCGCGAGGCGAGTTTCGACGCGGCGCTCGGCGCTCGCATTTCCGTCGTGAAGCAGGCTTCGCGGGGCTTGCCGGTCGCCGTCGGCTTCGGGGTCAACTCGCCGGCCGATGTGCGGGCTTTGGCGAGGCTGGGGGCGGATGGCGCCATAGTCGGCACGGCGATGGTAAAGGCAGTTGGCGATCCGGACAGGCTTTCGAAGTACGTGGCGTCGCTCCGCGAGGCGACGGCGAGGGGGGGCTCATGAACTCGGATTCGGTGATCGCTCTCGATCTGGGTACGACGGGCGTCAAGGCGGCCGTGCTCTCGCGCACGGGGGAGATCCTGGCGTCAACGTACCGGGGTTATCCGACCGCGACGCGCGGCAACGAGGTCGAGCAGGATCCTCTCGATTGGGAAACGGCCGCCCTCGACGCTATCCGCGAGCTCGCCGCCTCTTGCACGCCGGCGGCGATAACGCTGACCGGGCAGATGCAGGACCTTGTCCTCGAAGGGCCTGTGCGCTCGCCCGCCATCCTGTACAACGATACGCGCGCGCGGGCCGAACTCGAGGAGATCGACAAGGCGTACGGGGTAGGGCGGCTGTCCCGGGAGGCGGGCAACGCCCAGGACGCGACAAACCTCGCCGCCAAGCTGCTGTGGGTCCGGCGGCATGAGCCGGAACTCTATCAAAGCGCGGACAGGCTGCTCCTGGGCGCCCACGACCACGTCGCTCGCCGCCTTACAGGCGAGGCTGCGACCGACTACACGACCGCCTCGACTACAGGCCTCCTGGTGCTCGAAACCAACGGCTGGAACCTTGCGCTCCTGCGGGCGCTCGGACTCCGGACTGACCTGCTTCCCGCCATCACAGGGCCCGACACGGCTGTCGGCGCGCTGTCCGCCGAAGCCGCGAAGGCTACAGGCTTGCCAGCCGGGCTCCCCGTCATCCACGGCGCCGGCGACGCCGCCTCGACGACTATAGGCTCCGGCGCGGGAGAAGACGGCTCGATGTCGATAAACCTGGGCACCTCCGGCTGGCTCGCGATGACCTCATCCGGCTCGGCCGTCGATACGGCCAAGGGCGTGTACAATCTTCGCCACCCTGACGGCAAGCGACTGATAGTGATAGGCGCGCCGACTACAGCCGCCGGCAACTACGACTGGTTCCGCGAGTCGACAATGCCGGGCGTGGAAAACCGCGCAGCCTTCGAGCGCTTGAACGGGGAAGCCGCGACGGCGAAGCCTGGAACCATACTCTACCTACCCTACCTCGCGGGCGAACGCTCCCCCTGGAAGGACCCCGACGCCAGGGCCGCGTTCCTGGGCCTGGGACGGGAAACGGGCAGGGGTGACCTGGCCAGGGCGGTGATGGAAGGCGTCGCCTTCTCGCTGAGGGCGGTCAGGGACGCTATAGACCGGACAGGTTCAGGCAACCGGGCTGTCGCCACGCTCGTCGGAGGCGGAGCCCGCTCGCCCTTGTGGTGCGGCATACTCGCCTCTGTCCTGGGCAGCGGCATAGCCGTCCCATCCAGCCCGGACGAGGCGGGAGTCAGGGGCGCGGCTATAATCGCGGGTCGGGCGCTCGGTTGGTTCGAAGGCTATGGGGCGCCCGCGGGCTTCCTTCCCGTCGGCTCCACGTACGAGCCGCGCGCGGAATGGGTATCCGCATACGACGCGGTCTATCCGGCCTTCCTGTCAGCCGGGGAAAAAATGCGGGAAATATCAAGAATACTTGTCGAAAACAATGATTCTACATACAAGAACAGTTGATTATCCGCCCATCGGGCGGCTAAGATACCCGGGCCTTAGGGCCACATCAATTTGGAGGTTTACATGCGTAATTCAAGGTGGATCGCGGCGGCGCTCGCCGTCGTAGCCGTAGCGGCGCTCCTGGGTTCGTGCGCGGCGAAGCCGAAGCAGAAGACGGTCGCCGTCGTCACGCCGTACATGGCCAACGAGACGACCAAGTACGTCATAGACGTTTTCAAAGGCCTCGGCGAAGCCAAGGGCTGGAAGGTGAACGTCACCGACACCGCCGGCGACTTCGGACTCCTCGTCGGACGCATCCAGGACGCTGTCACCCAAAAAGTTGACGCGATAGTGCTCGGCATGGGCGATCCGGTCCAGATGACCGCGGGTCTCGCGGCCGCGCAGAAGGCCGGCATCCCGGTGTTCGGCCTCGACGCGGGCCTGGCCGATGGAGTGCTTCTCAACATCACCTCCGACAATTCCTCGCTCGGCCAGATGAGCGCCAAGGCTCTCGCCGACGCCATCGGCAACAAGGGCAAGGTCTACATGTTCACCCATGATCCGCACCCCGGCGTCCGTGAGCGCGCCGCGGCCGCGGCCGCGTACTTCGCCACGCAAAGCGGTATCGAAGTCGTCGCCAAGAAACACATAGAGGTCCCCGGACCGCTCGACTTCGCCCGCAAGCTTTCCCAGGACATCCTGACCGCCTCGCCCGCCAAGGGTTCGATAGCGGGCGTCTGGGCCGGTTGGGACGAGCCCGCCATGGGCGCCGTGCAGGCCATCGAAGCCGCAGGCCGCACCGAGATCAAGGTCGTCGGCATCGACGGCACGCCGTTCGCCAAGGCCGAGATAGCAAAGAAGGGCCCCTTCCTCGCGTCGGTGGCGCAGGATTTCGACGGCATGGCCGCCAAGCTCGTCGACCTGGTCGAAGCCACGCTGGCGGGAAAGAAGCCCTCCGAGCAGCTTATCAAGATCGCCGGCAAGCTTATCAGCCAGTAAGCGGCATTCTTGTAGTTTGATAAAAAGGCCGTCCGGCGGAGTGCCGGGCGGCCTCTGTCGATCAATCCCGGTTGTCGAAATCGAGGACTACTATCGTCCCGTCGCATCTTTCCATCTTGATCGTACCGCCGATCTGTTCGGTCAGCGTACGCACGAGCATCAAACCGAACCCCGACGAGTTCTCGAACGTGATGCCTTCAGGGATCCCCTTCCCGTTGTCCCGGACCCGGATCGTCGTCCGTCCAGCCTTCTGCGATGCCGATACGGTGACGAGCCCGTCGGGCCTGCCGATGAACGCGTACTTCATGATGTTGGTCAAAAGCTCGTTGATTATTATCCCCACCGATTGCATCGTCCTCGCGTCGACGGAGAAGTCGTCGATAGCTTTTTCCACGGTTAAGCGCGTGCTGTTCGGGAAGTTGCCGATTATCTCATCGACCAATGAGGGCAGGTATTCCTTCATCGATATGCTGCTGTAATCGACAGAGCGGTACAGCTTGTCGTACAGGACCATCATGCTCTGCACGCGGCTTTCGGTGTCCTCGAGGGCCTTGATCGCCGCCTCGTCCGTCAGTGTCTGCGCCTGGATGGACAAGAGGCTCCGGATAGTGTTCATGCTGTTCTTTATCCGGTGGTGGACTTCCTTGAGGATGAGGTTCTTTTCGTCGAGGAGAGCCTTGTTCTTTTTTTCGACTTCCCTCCGGTCGGAGATATCCCTGATGTTGCACTGGATGACCTCGGAATTGATGCCCTTGTACAGGTTGCTTATGAACTCAACCTCGATTATCTTGCCGTGCGCGGTTTCCAGGGGCAGGTTCTCGTAGCGCGCGTATTTGTTCTTCTTCAGTTCGAGGAATTTTTCCTTGTTCCCTATGACGTCCTT
>CAZKJA010000062.1:0-13963 GCA_964552925.1 uncultured Treponemataceae bacterium | reverse complement strand
CAGGAACGGATCGAGTCGGCTATTATCCCTCCGGACTCGGAGTTGGTCAGGATGGCGACGGCGAAGTCATGGCCGGGAACGAAGGCCATGTACGATTGTTGCCCGTTGGTCGCGCCTCCGTGTCCGACGAACCTGACGCCCCCAATCTCCTTGACGAACCACGACAGGCCGACGTGGCCCCTGCTGCCTGCTTCCACCGATGGCTGTCGCGTCGACTCGACGACGGAGGCGGGCGCGACCCGTGTGCCCCCGTCGGCCAGGCCGGAGCTGAGGTGGAAGCGGGCGTAGGCGAGCAGGTCGCTTATCGACATCACAGCGCCGCCGACGCCGTTGCCGGCCCTGCCGATCGCCCAGGGCCTGGAGACAACGACCCTGCGCCCCGCCTTCTCATGGCCGACCGCGAAGCGATGGGTTATGAGTATATCGCTCGGGTAGAAGTACGATCGCTCCAGGCCCAGCGGCCCGAACAGGAGATCCTGGATGGCCTTTTCGTAGGGCCTGCCCGATACGACTTCGAGGACCCTGCTGGCTATATTGAATCCCGCGTTGTTGTACGAGAAGGCCGCGCCCAGGGGCATCACTTGGGGCAAGCGCCCGATATGTTCAACCATGACGGAGAGGGCATCGTCGCCATCGCCGAAATCGTCGAAATAGTCGCCGACCCAACCGCCGGTATGCGTGAGCAGGTGCCTCGTCGTCAAGCGTTCCGTGACAACCGGATCCACCATCGAGAAACCCGAAAGCACCTCGCGAACGGGGGCATCCAGATCGAAGGCGCCCCGTTCTGTCAGCATTGCCAAAGCCGTCGCGGTCATTGTCTTTGTAATCGACCCGATCTGGAACATCGTCTCCGGCGTGACCCGCAACGGATTCTCGATGCTGGTCCTGCCCATGCAGGAAAGGTACTCCCGGGCTCCGGACCAGAGCCCCAGGCTGACGCCGGGAACGCGGAGACGGCGCATCCCGTCCGCGACCCTGGCTGCCAGCGTTTCAAAGAGTGCTTCCCCGCGCGCTGGGTCCAAACTGTCTGCCCGGCGCGCCGGCATGGCTGTTTCGTCCATCGATCCATCCTTTGCCAATATTTCGGAGTTAGTACTGTACCGTCTTTTCCTTTGCCAGATCGCTCCACATCCGCTTGCGCAGTTCCGGCTCCAGGAAGGTCTTGAGACTCGCGCGGGCCAGGATTTTGGCCCCTGTCACTATCGCCGCGTGCGCCTGCCCGCCTATCGTCGCGGCAGCGAACTCTCGGGTATGCAAGGTATACGGCTGGTCGATTATTGGCAGGGTCGGCTGGAGCGTAGGGCAATGCATGCTCACGTTGCCGACATCCGAAGAACCCTCCGGGCCGGACCCCGGTCCGAAAGCGACGCCGAGTTCGGCGTACACGCCCTCCATCATCGTCTCGGCGGCATCATTGGGCATTACCTCGTCGAAGGGAAGCTCGAAATTGCTCCACTCAACCTCGGTCTCGGTCGCCATCGCGGCTCCCCGGGCGGCGTTGTACGCCTTGCCGATCAAGGCGTTCAGGTAGGCGCGGCGCGGCGAACGGAAATAAAAGCGAACGGAGGCGGCCTCGGGAACGATGTTGCAGGCCGTTCCGCCGTTGACATAGATGCCGTGGATGCGCACTTCAGGGCGGAGGTGCTGCCTGAGCATATCGATGGCGTGGAAGAACAACTGGGCGCCGTTGAGCGCGTTTCGGCCTTCCCAGGGCGAGGCCGCCGCGTGCGAAGCCTTGCCCGTGAAACGGAACTCGATGCCGTCCATGGCCAGGGAGCGATATCTGACCCGGCAATCGCGGTTGGCGGAATGTATCATCAAGGCGAGATCCACCTTGTCGAAAAGCCCGCCGGCCGACATTGTGATTTTGGCGCCGTTCGATTCCTCGGCCGGCGTGCCCGTCACCCATAACTCGCCGCCGAGTTCTTTCATCACCGGCGAAAGCCCGGCGCCTGCAAGCAGGCTCATCGCGCCGTGGACGTTGTGGCCGCACGCGTGCCCGATACCGGGCAAGGCGTCGTACTCCGCCATGATCGACACCCGACCATTGGAGCCGGCCGCGATCGTGCCGTTGTATGCCGTTTCGATGCCGTAGAACGGGTACTCCATCGCAAAGCCGCTCTTGCGAAGGAACTCGACATGAGCCTTGCTGCTCCTGTATTCCTGCTCGGATATCTCGGGATCCGCCGCCATCGCGTCGCTGAGCGTTATCGCCTCCGCCGTCCTCGCATCGATCGCCGCATCTACCGTCCTCAACAACCGTTCGTAATCACCCACGATGTATCCTTTCAAGCAACGCCGCGTACGCCCCGCCATATTATACATGCTATTTCCCTGTGGGCTCGTGGTAGTATAGGGTATCAAGCCGGTCCGGTGAATACCCTATATTGAACCGCTCTCGCGTTCCGGGTTAGAGTCCGTCATGCTGACGAACCATCACACCCACAGCGAGTACTGCGACGGCACCGTCACGGCAGCAATCATGGCCGAGGCCGCGCGCGCGGCCGGCTTCTCGATACTCGGCTTCTCATCCCACGCCCCCCTGCCCTTCCGCACGGAATGGACCATGGATATCGAGGCCCTGCCCGCGTACATGGAAACCATCCGTGGCCTGGCGGCAACATACGCTCCGACGATGCGGGTACTGGCCGGGCTCGAAATCGACTATATAGAAAATTATTGCGGACCGTCTGACGGCAGGTTCAAGGCAGCGGGACTCGATTACACGATCGGCTCGGTTCACTACGTGACGCCAAAGGGCGCGCCGCGTCCGTCGGCGACTTCTTTCGACAAAAACGGGGAGCCGACCTTCGGTTTCGGGGTCGACGAAGGGGAGGCGGAATTCACCGCCCATTTCGATAGTTATTACCACGGAGACGGTGAATCAATGATGCGGGACTACTGGGTGTCGCTTGCGCGTTGCATACGGGACGGCGGTTTCGACATACTCGGTCATATCGATTTAGTACGCAAGAACAACAGGAACCAATCGCTCTTCAGGGAAGACAGCGAAGAGTACCGCGCCGGCGCCATGGCCGCGGTCGACGCGCTCGCGGGAAGCGGCATCATCGTAGAGATAAATACCGGCGGGATGGCGCGCGGCAAGACGGATTCGCCGTACCCGGCGCTATGGATCCTGAAGGAACTAAAGGCGCGTGACGTGGCCATATGCATCAACGCGGACGCGCACGCGCCCGCACACCTGCTTGCCCACCGGGAGGCAGCCGTACGCCTCGCAAGGGATGCGGGTTACGGCAGGCTCACGGTAATAGGCCCCGACGGGCGCTTCGAGATTCCCCTCGATCGATAACTGCCAGCTTCCCAAGGCATCCGGGCTAGCGGTTGCGCCGTTCCTCGCTCTTCTGGCAATCGATGCAGAGTACGGCGTACGGCAACGCGCCCAGGCGCTCCTGGGGAATCTTTTTTGAACACTTCATGCAAAAGCCATACTTGCCCTGCTGTATGCGGACCAGGGCGGCTTCTATCGACCGCAGGCGCTTGAGATCCTGCGATCCAAGGGCTTCGATCATCTTCCTGTCCACGTCATCGGACGCCACGTCCGCAAAATCCTTCGGATCCATCTCTTCTACGATGGCGCGGAAATCCGCGTTCGTGGCAACCAGCTTGTCGAGGATCTCCTGCTTCATCGCCGTGAGCGATGTTCGCATCTTGTCGCTGAAATCCTTGTCCATAGGACCCTCCTCGCCGATCTAGTTTTCGCCTTCAAGCCAAACCCCGCAGGAATACGCGATCGGCTCGCCCCAAGCGACGGGCGTGTCACTATTCATGGATGAGGCAGTCATGTCAACTGCCTTCAGCACTAGTACCAGGCCCAGGTTGACACGTACTCCAACGGCTCGTACTATTATAGCGCTTAAGACGCTCCGTTCAATGGAGACGTCGTATTTCTTTTCAGGAGGAACCGTGGCCAAGGAAGAAGCCATAGAGGTTGAGGGTGTCGTACGCGAAGCCCTCCCCAATACAATGTTCAGGGTCGAGCTCAAGAATGGCGGACACCTTATCCTTGCCCACCTTTCAGGCAAGATGCGCAAGCATTACATCAGGATAGTCCCTGGCGATACCGTCCGCGTCGCGCTTTCCCCGTACGATCTGTCTCGAGGCCGAATAATCTACCGCGAGCGCTGATCGCTCCCGCGCTTCATCAACACCCACGTAGCGCCTCCGCCTCCGTTCGCCCGATCCGCCTTGCCGCTTCGCCCGGCGGAAGCTTGCCGCTCCAGCCAAAGCTTGACGAAGTTCGCCAGGATCGGCTCGTTCTTCGAGTGCAAACCCTTCCCGTGGACAATCAGCACTTTTCGGCAATCGGCCCGCCAGGCGCGGGCGAAAAATGAATCGAGCGCTATCTCGGCCTCCATTGTACTCATGCCATGCAGGTCCAATGTAGCGTCAATGGACATGGAGTCTATTTCCCTCCTCGTCAATCGACGGGGAGCGATACTCTCATCGCGCTGGGCGCGCGATTCGGGGACGCCGTGGGTATCTAGCCACTCTGTCTGGATCCTCGCGATAGCTGTCTGTTTTTTCGCCGCCACGCGTGCGGGCTCCGCCTTGCCAGCGGGTTCTTCATCCACGGCTTGGGTCTTGGGAGCAAGCCTGTCATTTGCTTCCCATGCCTTGAGTATCTCTCCAAAATCCACGCGTCGCTCCTCAATACCGTACTACGTCGACAATTGAAATCCACGCTGCTTCCGTATCGACAGGCTCGACGAACAACCAGCTGCCGGCGGTTTCCAGCACTCGTCCCGACCTGCCGGCATCGAGCGTATACGCGCCTTTCGCATGCGCCGAAGGGACTTTCCGCGCTACCGCGCCGAGCGACACGAATCCCTGGGCCGTTCTCTCGGCCATGGAAGCGGCGGCCAGCCCCAGGAGCGCCACCGCTACGAGGGCGATGACAGGCGCGAAACGCTTCCTGACGACGAACGCAATCACGGCCAGCGCCGAAACGAGCGCTCCGAGTATGCCTGTCGGCCCGAACGATGGTAAAACATACGTTGCTCGATCGAGGTTACCAAAAGTGCTGGCTGCCGCATCGGTAAGCCCCCTGATGCCCGCTGGCGGGAAGGCTGATTTCTCGAGTCGAAGGAAGACGCCATACGCTTCGGCCCTGTCGCCCGCGATGAAGCCGACGGAAGCCGCCAGCAGCGCCTCTTTCGGGCCAAGTTTGGCCCGGGCCAGGGCTCCCCGTCCGTCAGGGATGCCAAGGAACCCGTAAACGGCGGCGCGCGCGGCGGGCCAATCGCCCGCTTCAAGCGCGTCACGCGCGGGTCCCAAGGGACCTTCGAGCGCCCGCGCGGCGTAATCGATCATGGCGGATGGCGGTTCCCAGGCAGGCGGCACGGGGGCTTCGACTGTAAAGCGGACCGCGGGCGCGCTCGCCTTGCGGACGGTGCCGGAATCGGTATCGAACCACGCATACGGTTCTGGTCGCACGGTATACTCACCCGGCTCCGCGACCGTGAACACGCCACGCGCGCCGACGATTGACTGCGCGCTGCGCGACTCCGTGTAAAACCGCACGCCTGGTTCCAGCAGGACCGGCTCGCCCGCGGGCCCCGTGACGGCGATGGAAGGGGCCTCGGCAAAGCCGGAGGTCTCACCCCCGACGGCATGGATTTCCCAGGCTACCGCGCCGCCCGGCTTGTAACCCGTAAGTTCTCGTGGCGCCACGAGTTCCAGCCTCCAAGGCCCCCCGATCGACAGTGCTCCGGACGCGGCCGGAGGCAAGGCCTTGATCGTGACATCCCGGGCCCTCAGGGTGTATCTACCGACCGAATCCTCCAATTCGAGCGGAGGAAGCCTCCAATATCCCGGCTCCAGCACAGTGACGGAGTAGGCGCCGGGTCTCCCGGGAATCGGTTCCACGATCGAGCCTTCGACGGAGAAAGGCGGACACAGAGCCTGTCCTCCATCGGGGTCGAGCGCAGCCACCGGAAAAGACTGTCGGGTCCAGACTGAAAGCGGAGCGCTCCAGGAGCCGAACCGCCGGACGGGCCCCGTTGGCTCTTGCACTATCTCCACGACCCAGGAACCCAGGGTGACCGTACGCCTCCGCACCCGAACCGACAGCATCCGCACGTCGACGCGGCCGGGCCCCGTCGCCGTGAACCTGTAGCCTACGAGCGCCGAGACATCATCGCCTTCGCCCGGACGGACGTCGGCTCCCTCGTACCGGGCCGGCCCAGCCAATTCCGGTTCCACGGGTTCGACGATATCGGCTGAAACCCTGGGGACCTCGACTGTCAGCACGAACTCGGAGCCCGGTACGGGTTTCTCGGGCCTTATCCCGACCATCCGCACCTCCTGCGCACCGGCCGGGAGTAAACCGAGCGCCAGGCAAGATACGACGAGCGCCGCGCGGAGCGCACCGGTACGCATCAATGATCCACCCCGCCGGAGTCTTCGGCGGCGCCTGGGGCGAACAGCGTCCGTTCCTCGAACCTCGAGAATGTAAGGGCCTCGATGTCGCCGGATACGCGCCCGATGCCGTATCTTCCCCTCTCGACCGCGCTCTCGTCCCTTTTCTTCGACGCCGCGAGCAATGCCAGTTCGTAGGCCCTGGAGCTCTCCCGGCGGAACGCCTGATCGGCAGGCTTCCGGGAAGCACCGGCGCCGCCCGAGGCTTCGGCGTCGATATACACCTCGAGCGCCTTCATGAAAGCCGCCGCGGCCTCCGGGTATTCCGAGCGCTTCCACGATGCCGCGCCTATGTTGTACCACGCCCGCGCGGCTACCGCTGGCCCGCCCGCCTCGACGGCGACATCGAACATAATGGCGGCCGACTCGGTCTCATCCAGGGCGGCGAACGTGTTGGCAAGGTTGTACGAAGCCAGCGCGTCGGTTCCGGCGCCGGCCTTTAGGTAAAGAGCGGCGGCTTGGTTCACGTAGCCATCGCGGAACAGCCTGTTGCCCCGGACGACAAGCAGGTCTGAAGAGGTACCGCACGATGAAAGGGAGACTGCAAGAAGCACGATCCAGGGGAGCTTGAGCTTACGCATCGAAAGCCTTCTTTTCGACCGGCTTCGCGTCCGTCACCGAGCGCGGAGCCGCGCGTGACGCGACCGAATGTGGTCTTGTGTATCCGGCGGGAGGGATCGACAGGAACACGGCCAGCGCGAGCATGCAGAGGGCAGCCAGGGCGAGCGCGGGGGAAGCGTCGACCCGCACCCGCACGACCCGCCAGTCGCCCACCTTGGCCGATTCATCGCGGCATAGGGAGGCGACGCTGGAGAACGCATCCGGATCATCGCCTCCCGCATACAAACCCCGGGCGGCCGAGGCCCAGCCTCTCATCGCGGCGCTGTCCAAGGCTGTCGTGACCGCGCGACCGTCGGGACCCGTGACGGGCGCGCCGTCGATGTTGAATACGGGCTGGGAGCGATCCCCGCCAAAACCGACGAATACCACCCTGGCTCCTGAATCGGCGGCCTTGACCGCCGCCTCGCGAGCCCGGGATCCTGTGTCGTTGCCGTCGCTGAGCACGACGACGACGCGCGTCGAACCGAGCGCCAGGGCCGGCCTCGCGGCTTCGTCGATGCCAGCGCCGATATCCGAGCCCGGGGAACTCGTCACCTGGGGCCCCGCCCAACGGAGAGCCTCGGCGAAGGCGGTCCTGTCCATTGTCGGGGGGCAAAGGGTCACGGGCCCGCCGCGGAACGCCACCAGGGACAGCAATGCCCCATCGGCGGAGGCGGCGACGGCCGCTGCGAAGCGGGTCGCGTCGTCGATCCTGCGGCCGGCCCCGTCGTCGCCCAACATGGAGTTGGAGACGTCGACAACGAAGCTGACAAGCGCCGAATCGACCGGCTGGGTGACATGCCGTGGCAGGCTGACGGCGCCGGACAGGGCGGCGACGCAGGCCAGCCAGAAGAAACCTCCGGCGACCGCGGCAACGGACCTGCGCGAGACGTAGCGCTTCCAGGCACGCCTGTCTGCCTCCGAAAAACCGAGAAGTCCGGGGATTTCCTCGAGGCCGGCGACGAAGCGCAGCTGCAACAGTGCGTACGGGAGCAGCGCCAGGAGCAGCCACCACGAGGCTGGGGGTCGCCAGTTCATGCGAGCCCTCCCAGCACAAGGCGGCGCAACGCCCAGGCCAGGGCGGCGATCGCCATTGCCGCGAGGAACAGCGGCCTCGTCAACGGGATCCTTGTCGGAGCGCGCAACGAAGCCTTGCGCGTATCCGCCTGCCCCAGTTGCCCAAGTTCGGATAAAAGCGCGACGAGGGCCCTGGAATCTGTCGCGGCCCTGAATACCCCCCCGCCCGCCAGGGCGATGCGTGACATCGATGCTTCCTCGTACCCGGAGCGGTAGGCGCCCGTCATCCTGCGGCCGGTCGCCGGATCGATGTAGTCGATGGGTACTTCCCCGGGCGATCCCATGCCGATGACATAGAGGCGCGCGCCGTAGCGTCCGATAGCGGCGGCTGCGTCGCGGGGGTGTATACGGCCGGCGTTGTCCTCGCCGTCGCTCAATAGGACGACCGCCGCGGAAGGCGCCCCCGACGAGACTATCTGCCTGAGCGCGCTCGTCAGCCCCTGGCCTATTGCGGTTCCGTCGCCGAGCATGCCGGGACTCATTATGCCCAGCCTATCCGCCACGGTCTTGTAATCGGTCGTCGGTGGGCACGCCAGGGCGGCTTCCTGACCGAAGGCGACAAGGCCGACTGCGGCGCCGGCGGCCCCGTCGGGCGCCTCCAGATACTCGATCACGAGCGACTTGGCGGCATCGAGGCGACTAGGCTCGAGATCCATCGCGGCCATGCTGGGAGACGTGTCGATCGCGAATATTACGTCGAGACCGGTTTTCTGGAACGCGCGCGCCTCGACCAGGCTTGCGGGCCCCGCCGCCGCGACCGAAAGCGCGAGCCAAGCGAAGGCGAACAGGACCGATGAAACGCGGGACACGAATTGCCACAAGCCCGGCGCGTCACCGGAAGGCGACGCGCCCCAGACGTCGAGGGGCATGGCCAGAAGCCTTCCCCGGCGCCGCCCGAACACCTTGGCCAGAATCGGTACCGATAGCGGAACGGCGCAAAGGACGAGCGCCGCCGGGTTCTCGAAGGAAATCATGAGCTTTCCTTCCGGGCGGGAGCGGGCTCCAACGCCGCGTCCAGCCTGTCCCCCACAGACCGCGCGGCCGCGAGGGCCAGGCCGAGGTCGACGTCGAGACGGCCGGCGAAGCGCGCTTCGTCCCCCATCGAGAGTATGGCAGCGGCCGCCGGCTGGATATCCCCTGGCACGCAATCCAGGGGCAACTCCGCCGCCTCGACGCTGGTGAGCGCGAGCCAATCGAGGTCGGTCCTCCGCGAGAGGAAGAGCCTGAGCCCGGTACAGAGTTCCGCCCAGGCGCTTGCGTCTCCCCTTGAGCGCTCCAGCCGCCCGAGAAGCTCGTCGTAGTCGCGCCGGACGCTCGCGAAGGCCTTGCGCGCCTTCAACAAGCGGAGCCACGGGACGATTCTGGCCGCTCCGATCGCGAGCACTATGGCGGAGACGAGAGCCAGGCCGCCGATAAGGTACAGCCTCGGGAACAGGCCGGGAGGGTCGAGCTGCCCGATGGGCTCCGGCGGTTCCGTACCGCCCTCGGCAAGCGCGGAGGAGCAGGTATACTTCAAAGGCGGCGTCACGAGGCCTCCGACGGTCATCGAGGGGATGGAACCTTGCCCAGGATGCCAGGCGACGAAGCGGACGACAAGCAAAGGCGCGCCGGAGCGTTCAAGGAGAGAGGCGGACAGAATCCTGAGAAAGCCATCCTGCCCGACGGGCAAGCCGGAGGACACCGTTTCCACGCGCCATGACGCAGTCCCCGCGTCGAGCCTTGCGTACATGGAGACGCCTTGCCCGGGTACGAACGACGGCGGATCGAACTCGACGGGCGCCGCGAGCCTGGCGGGAACCGCCTCGTCGCCCCAGACAGCGCGAGGCGCCAGGCACGCGATGGACAGGAGCATCAACGCTATGGCAGGCCCGAGCCGCGCCTTCATCTGACCGTCCGGTCGCGGCCGAAGAATGATACCAGAGCCTCCACGGGGTCCGTGGAAGAATCCATTTCGATGAAGGGGGTCCTGGAGGCCGACAGCGCCACCAACCACTCGAGCCGGGAAGCCTTGGCGTACGCCGTGCGCGACTCCCGGTAGGCTTTCGACCACGGAACTACAAGGCGAAGCGCTCCGCTCTCCGCATCCGCCGTCCTCATCGATGCGCGTATGCCCGGAGGCGCTCCGTCCAGCCGGTCATTGACCCTGATCGCGACGACATCGTTTCGCCTGGCCAGCAGGGCGAGGGGAAGCGCGTAGCCTGCCGTCATGAAATCGCTGACTATGAGCACCAGGCTGCGGCGCTTGAGGATCGAGGACGCGCTTGACAGGGCAGCGCCCAGGTCGGAGCCGTACCGACCCCGGCTTGCCTTGCCCCCATCACCCTTCGGCGGCGCCGCGAGGCGTTCCATCAGCGCCAAGGCCGGCCCCTGCCCCACCGTTGGAGTCCTGTTGTCAATCCCCGACTTTCCGCCAAAAAACAACGCGCCAACGCGTATGCCGTTGATAGAACACGCGTATGCCAGGAGCGACGCGGCCAAAGCCGCCGTCTCGCGCTTCGTCCTCTCCGCGCCGAATCCCATCGAGGCCGACTCGTCGACTATCATGTACAGCGTCAGGTCGCGGTCATCCTTGTAGGTCTTGACGTAAGGTCGGCCGAAGCGAGCCGTCGCGTTCCAGTCGATCCTGAGGGCGTCATCGCTCGCCTCGTACTCGCGGACCGCCTCGAAATCCATTCCGCGCCCCTTGAACGCGGACCGGAAGTTCCCGGCCGTCAGGGCCTCGGACAGCGCAGGCGCCGCGAAGACCAAGCCGCGGATCCGCTCGCGGAACGTCTGCTCCCGCGGCGTACGTTCGGGGAGCGTCCGCTCGCCAAGCGATGCGCCGGCCGTCATGGTACCGGGACGGCGGCCAGGATGCCCTTCACTATCGCGTCGGACCCGACACGGTCCGCTTCCGCCTCGTACGACGGGATCACCCGGTGCCGCAGGACCGCGAGGGCGGAACGCTTGACGTCGTCGGGTTGGACGTAGTCGCGGCCGGCTATCATCGCGGCGGCCTTGGCAGACCTGAACAGCGCGATCGAGCCTCTGGGGCTGGCTCCGTATTCGATGTACCGCGACAGTTCCCGCAGGGCTTGAGGCACATCCTTGCGGTCGCCCGGTCGGGTGGCCCTGACGATGGCGATAGCGTATTTGACCGCATCATCCTCGAAGCGTATCGAGGCCACGGCTGCCTTCAGCGCCGCTATGTCGCCCGGACGTATTGTCGTTCCGCCGCCGGGCATGCCAGGGTGCCCGGGGCTCGAGCCATGGTCGTCCGCGGTCGACGACGGATCGCCGTACCGGCGGACTATGTCGAATTCCTCCGCCTCGTCAGGATATCCGACTATCACCTTGAGCATGAAACGATCCAGCTGGGCCTCGGGCAGGCGGAACGTACCCTCGTGCTCTATCGGGTTCTGCGTCGCGAGGACGAAAAAAGGCGACGGGAGGGGGAGGCTGCGGTCGCCCATCGTCACCTGGCGCTCTTCCATGGCCTCGAGCAAGGCCGACTGCACCTTGGCCGGCGCGCGGTTTATCTCGTCAGCGAGGACTATGTTGGCGAACACCGGGCCCTGCCTGGGCACGAAACTGGAATTCGCCGCGTCGTAGAAAAGCGTGCCGGTAACATCGCCTGGCAAGAGGTCCGGCGTGAACTGGATGCGCTTGTACGACAGCCCCGTGGAGGCGGCGAATGTCCTGACGGCGAGCGTCTTGGCGAGTCCCGGCACTCCCTCGAGCAGGAGATGCCCATCCGACACGACCGCGGTAAGGATCGCGTCGACGATATCGGACTTGCCCACGAGCCGCTGCGCCATCGCGGCGCGAACCCGCGATACTATAGCCAAAGCCTCGCGGTACGCTGGCGTCACCGACCCGTTTTCCATTCCAGAACCTCCGCTTATTGTCCGAACCGCTCCCTCGTGGCCCATAGCCCGAGCGCGGGATTCCTCACGAAAAAGATCTCCTCGCCGTCGACAACGTTCCAGCCGTCGGCTAGCCGCCGGGGGTCGTAGCGCTTCGAAAGCTCGACGCAGTCGTCCCAATCGTAACCGACCCCCTCGACCTCTGCCTTGGCCAGGCCGCCGGTCGCGTACGTGACGGCGAAACGCCCTTCGGTCGAGCCGTGCGCCAGATGCGCCGCGCCAGCGAGGTCCCCCGCGAGCTCGCCCGATTCTACCAGAGCCCGCACGCGGTCGGCTCCGCAGTAGCCGTAGTCGCGTATAGTCTCGTCTATCGCCTTGTCTTCGCCGAAGCTGTCGACGCCGGGAGCGACGACTATGAGCCGGCCCGAGTCCGCCATCGCCAGGCGCGTCCTGTAGATAGCCTTGTTGCCGAGCCAGGTCGACTTGAACGCGTCGGGGTCCAGGAAAACGACAGCCTTGCGCACCGGTTTGTCCAGATATTCTATGTTCACTTCGGCCGACAGCCTTGCGGCCAGCTCGAATGTCGAGCGGCCGGCTCCGACGAAAAGCCCTCTGGTCGCCTCTCCGCCCTTACCGTCCGGACCGACCACCGTGAGCGCATACAGGAGCGGTATCGACGAGGCGAACAGCTCCTGCGCCTTGTCCAGCACCTTGCGGACGGGCGTATCTATCCTGCCAAGCGTCCGCTCTATGCCGTAGGCCGCGCCGATCCAGTGGGAGCGGTCGATGCCGTCCTTCCCGCCCGTGCCGACGAACAGGTTCTTGCTGTAGTTGGCCATGCCGGCGACTTCGTGAGGTACTACCTGGCCGAGCGACAGCACGAGGTCGAAGCCGCCGTTGACTATGAGCCTGTTCACCTGGGCCGGCCAGTCGAAATCGCAAAGGCCTTCGGAGGCCTCGCGGACGAAGGACGACGGCACGCGACCGAGTTCGACGACATCGCGTCGCCAATCGTGGGGCCGGAAAAGGCTGTACGGCACGCCGGGGAACATCGCGGTGATCGCGTTTTCTCCCATCGGCCTGTGGGTGCCGAGCGCGGGCATTACCGCGGCGAGCGCGTCCCCGTAGAAATCGTAGGCGGCCTTGAGCAGGACCCCCGCCCGCGCGTGGTTGCGCGTATTATCCGGAGGCAGGGCCAGCACCCGGTGCCGCGGGCCGATCTTCCTCAGCGCGGCGGTCAAAGCCTCGGCCAGCTCTTCATCGGATATGGAGTCCGCGGCGGAACCGCGTGATGAAACGCATTCATCTATTCGCATCGTCGATCCTTGCTGTGGTATGTGCGCCGAAAGCGCATCCGGTGCTGTCCCGGAGTTGAGTGACGTATACTAGCATGAAACGCGTATGGATTTGTAGCCGTCCGACGCCACCCTCCGGATGAGGGTGCGTGGTGACGGATCGATGGTAGTTCCGGCGGATGTTTCATGAGGTGTGTGACACTAGTTGCGCCGCTATGCGCCGATGCATGATACTTGAAGTCATACTGGAACAGGACGGTTCCATCAGGGAGAATCGCATGGATTTCATACGTTCACCCGCATTCGCCGCCTTCTTTTTCGGGGCTCTCAGTTCGGTATCGCTCCCGATAGGCGCGCTTATCGGCATAATGACCAAGCCTTCGCGTACAGTCATCTCGGCCGTCATGTCGTTCGGAGCCGGTTCGCTGATGGCGGCAATATCGTTCGAGCTGGTCAACCCCGCCGTCGAACGCGCCGGAGCCGGCTTCACGCCGCTCGCCTTGGGACTCCTGCTGGGATGCCTCGCCTTCATCGCGCTTTCACGGGCAGCCGACGAGAAAGGCGGCGCCGCCAGGACCAGGTCGACGCTGCTTTCCAGCTTGCGGACCAGGAAGAAGAAACAAGCCAGGGAAGTACTCGAGCGGCTCGGTTCCGTCGATATCCTGCGATCCCTGCCCGCCGGCCAGGTGCAGGCAATAGTCCCTTACA
>CAZKJA010000061.1:4220-13988 GCA_964552925.1 uncultured Treponemataceae bacterium | reverse complement strand
CGGTGAAAAGGTGTTCTCCCGCAAGCGCTATGGTCGCAGGACATTGCGGCTCCTGGTAAATACGGCGCTCCTCAGGGGAGACATGCAGACTATCGAGCGTCTCGAATCGGTGCTCAGGGCGGAGAAACCCGGCGCCTTGAGGCGCGATGCAGTACTGTTCGGCGCCGCAAGGCTCCTCCGCAACGATTCCGCCGCCAGCGAACGGTTCCTGGCGGAATTCGCCGACGGCAAGGATGTCGAGAATCCCGCCTGGATGCAGTTCTATTACTCCTTCGCCCTGGTCCTCGTCAGGAAGGTGGACGAGGCGTCACCCCGCCTGGAGGCTTTGACGGGCTCCAAGGATCCGATCCTGGCGTTGCTGTCCGCCTACCTTCTGGGCACTTTGGGCACCCAGGCTTCCGCTGGCGCGGCAATGGCCAGACGCGCCGAGATAGTCGCAAAATACAGCCAGGCTCGCTGGACGCGCGAGGTTGAGCGCGCCAAGAGCGAAGTGCATATCGTCATACTTTCGCGGATAATCGACGAGGCGACCGCATGGCTTATCGAAGGCCGAAAGCAGGCTGGCACGTGAAAAACAAATTCGCGATCCTTGCGATTGTAGCGGCGACCGCCGCGATTGCTCCCCTGATCGCCGGAGCCTTGCCCAAGGACGCGTCCTTCATGGCAACGGGACCTGAATACATCGCCGAGGCAGGTGGCAAAGGCGCCACCGAAGCCGAAGCCCAGAACGACGCCCTGAGGGCCGCCATCGGCGTGTTGATGGAATCGCTTGGCAAGGACACTCTCTTCGCCGAGCTCTTCCTCAAGAATCCGCCGGTCACGATGTCGTGGAAGAAACTTTCGGCGCAAAAAGGCGCCGCGGCTTGGACCGTCAGGCTGCGGCTTGTCGTCGATGACGAATCGTTGCGCCTCTTGTACAACGTATCGTACGTTTCGACGGTGTCGACGCTGCTTGACGGAGCGGAGGCGAGGCTGAAAGATGCCGAGAAGCTGGGCCAGTCTGCCCGCAAGGCGGAGACGGATGGCGAGTTGGGCCTGGCGATGAGCCTGTATTGGCAAGCGCGCGATGCATGCGACTCGGGCCTGTCCCTTCTCGCTCCGATCGGCGATGCCGCGGTATTCTCGACCACCGGAAAGATGAAGGCGCCGGAATTGCGCGAGGTACTCGTGGCGATGAGGGGAACGTCGATTTCCGGATTTGACCGAATCAAGGATGCTGAACGAAACCTGGCGGAGGATCAGGAGCTCAAGTCGGTGTTGTCGTCGCTCGAGGCGATCGAGAAGGAGCTTGCCGACACCGAGAGCTGGTACGGCAACCTGGCCGACCGCGCCGCGCGGATAGAAGGAATGCCCAGGGTGGAACTGAAGGCCTGGAGCGATGAATTGGGTGCCAAAACCCGGGCGCTGTCCGACCTGAGGCTCGCGCTCGGTCGGGTCGAGGAAAGCATACCCAAAAGCAAGACGATCCTGACCGGACGGATCGACGTGGCACGACGTCGGATAGACAGCACAAGCGACTACTTGAAAGTCACAAAGGCGGATGTCGACCGGGAGATCCGCTCACCGGCGGTGGCCAGAACCAAGCGAACGCAAAGCCTGAAGCGCGCGATCCTCCATGAACCCACAGGAGCCCTGTCCGTTCGGCTCTATAGTCCCTTCGGCGCCGCCCCCGCCGCCACGGATTTTGAGATAATCGACACCGGCCGCTTCGAATATAGCCTGCGCGCTGAGGGAGCCTTCGGTAAGGAACGCGGCCTGTGGGTTTCAACCCTTCTGCGGAAGGACGACGCCGTGCTGACTGGCATTTCCGCGGATGGCGAGCCGTTGAAGAATACCGGGTATACGCAATCCGTGGATGTGGGAATGCATGGACGAAGCCTGTTCGGAGGAGGCGTGTCGTGGGATTGGCTGCGGCGCCTCGACGGCGAAAACGTGCCCAAGCGCTTTGCGATCCGCGCGTTGGCCGGCGGGCTCGACGAGGGGCACAAGACGGCCGCGTGGCTGGCCGTGCTATCATGGGAATTCCCCTATGACATGGAAGATTTTACCGCAACAAATTTCCTCAACGCCGGCATCGAGTCCTTCGTCCGCTTCGGCAAGGTCGTGGAACTAGGCGCCGGACTCGCGCTCAGGCCCCGGCAGAATACCAACGGTTATGATACGTGCCTCAGCTACAGCGTAGGGGCCGGCATACGCGTGCCGAAGCCATTCATGTGGGGGCTCGAGTTCGCGGGCAACGCCGCCAGGCCGGTCGAAGGTGGCGCCGTCGATTCGAATTCCTATTTCAGGCTGTTCGCGGAATACTCGCTCTAAGCCAATTTCGGGGAAAACGCGCTCATGGCCGGCCCTGCAGGGGCCGACAATCAGAGTGCATGAGCAAAAGACCGAGCCTCTTGATCCGATGCATCCTCGCTGTCGTACTAACCTTGCTGGTGGCGACGTTTGCCGCCGCCGCCGATCCCTTGGTCCATGTCGTCGCGAAGGGCGAAACGCTCTACGCCATCGCCAGGAAATATGACATCACCGTCGACTCCCTGGCCAAGGCCAACACCATAAGCGATCCGTCGAAGCTGTTCGTCGGCATGAAACTCACAATTCCGTCAAGTACGGGCGAAGCGCCGGTTGGGACGGCGCCCGCGGTACCACAGGCGCCTACGGCGAGCCCGACCAAGACGTTCGAATATATCGTGAGAAAAGGCGATACGCTGTACGGTATCGCCAAGGCACACGGCGTGACTGTCGACGCCATCGTCAAATCGAGCGGCATGTCAACCATGACTATAAAGCAGGGTCAAAAGTTGAGGATTCCCGGCAATCCGGAACCCAAGTCCGTCATCGCCGCCCCAGTTCCCGCCGCGCCGCCTGCCGGCACGCTATGGCCCGCGCAAGGCCCTGTGGCGTACCTCAAGGGCAAGCTGAAGGGGGTATCGATAGCGACCGGCGGGGCAAAAGGCATCCAGGCGATCCGCGCCGGCACTGTCATCTCGGCCGGTCCCTTCCGGGGGTTCGGACAGGTAGCGTTCGTGCAGGCTTCCGATGGCCTTGTCTACGTATACGGAGGCGCGACCGATTTGTCGGTGCGACTCGGCGACCCGGTTCGAAAGGGTTCGATAATAGGCCGTACGGGTTCGGAGAAGGATGCTTCGGCCTACTTCTTCGTCTTCAAGGGAGCGGACACGATAGATCCCGACTCGGTACCCCGCGATTGACCGATAAATAATTAAAAGGTTTTTAATATTTAATTATATTTAGAGAATATTGACAAAAAGGTTGATTTTAATATTGTTTTTTAAGATATTTGATGTACAATTGCTTTCACCTTGATGTGCTTGTAGATGAGGGTGGTTGTAGTTTCTCCATTACGCAAGTTGGATTGGAGTTTTTATGAACGAGACCACGATGACCAAGCTGGCGGCTCCCAAGCGAACCGTCAAGAATACGGCCGTGATTCTCCAGAAGAAACCCCGACGCGTGAAGCTGCAGAAGGAAACCGATCCGCTTGCCTTGTACCTCAAGCAGATTTCCAGATACTCCCTCCTATGCGCGGAAGAGGAGCTGGAACTCGGTGAACGCATCCAAAAGACCAGGAATGCCATCGCGGCGCTCGATTCCCTGTGCGTCGAGGCCTCGCCCGAATACAGCCAGAACCGACTCGACAGGGCGAAGCACGAGACAGAGCTGCTCGCCTGCAAGCACAAGATGATTTCCAGCAATCTCAGGCTTGTCGTCTCGATCGCCAAGAACTACCAGCACCGCGGCTTGTCGTTGCTCGATATCATCGATGAGGGGAATATAGGTCTCATAGAAGCGGTCGAACGCTTCGACTACACCCGTGGCTGCCGTTTTTCGACTTACGGTACGTGGTGGATACGTCAGGCAATCATCAAGAGCCTCGCCGACAAGGGCCGCGTGATACGTATCCCCATCCATATGCTGAACACCATCAAGAAGTGCTATTTCGTAGCCAAGCAGCTGACCCAGGACCTGGGACGCGACCCGCATCCGGAGGAGCTTGCGGCAAAGCTTGGGATGGACGCCAAGAAGGTCAAAGACATAATGAAGCTGTCCCAGGAGACGGCGTCGCTCGACACCACGGTCGACGAGGACAATGTCACCCACCTGTCCGACCTGATCAAGGACGAGAACGCCGTCGAACCCTTCGAGGAAGTATTCTGCATGGCCTTGCAGGATACGATCGGCAACGTGTTGCAGAACCTCAACCAACGCGAGATCACCATAATCACGTTGCGTTTCGGGCTCAACGGGGAAGGCCCCCTGACCCTCGAGGAGACTGGCAGGTTGCTCGGCATAACGCGGGAACGCGTCCGCCAGATCCAGGAGAAGGCAATCCAGAAGCTCAGGGACCTGCGCCGCCTGGACGAATACCAGCAGATTTCCTGATTCCAAACCGCTACCACGCGCATGGAAAGGCCGCCCTCGAGAGGGCGGCCTTTTTATCGTCAGGGTCGATATCCGGAACCGGACTACTTGCCCCCCGAAAGAATGACAGCGAGGTCCGCGTGGCCGCGCCGGGTCGCCACCTCGGCGGCCGTCTCGCCGGCGGCGTTCACCAGGGTTGTATCGGCTCCCAACGCGAGCATCGACTGGGCCGCCTTGATCAGTCCCGCCGCCGCGGCGTGGTGCAAGGCGGTCTCGCCGAGGTAGTCGGCCGCGTCGGGATCCTTGCCGAACATAGCGCGTATAGCGTCATCGCCCGCGGCGAGCGCGAGGGCTGCCGGCGTCTCGCCGGCGACGTCGCGCGCGAAGGGGTCGGCCCCGGCGGCGTACAGGAGTTCCACAAGGTCCAGGTGGCCTTTCGACACCGCGATGAACAAGGGCGAGCGGCCGAGCGCATCGCGGTCATCGGGCGAGGCGCCCGAGGCCAGGGCCAGCTCGACGAGCTCCACTAAAGGCTTGGTATCGACTATGACGCGCAATACGGAGTGCCCGTCGGCGTCGAGGCTCCTCGCGGTCTTGTCGTCGAGCACGGCCTTCAGGATGGCGCCGCCTTTCTTGAGGGCGTAGCCAAGGGGGCTTTCGCCTGTCGCGTCGCGCGCAAGTATCGAAGACCCGGCGTTGGTGAGGACCTTCGCCGACTTGGCGTTTTCCGCGTAGACGGCCTCGAGGAGGGGCGTGGCTCCCGAATCGTCGCGGGTGTCGATGCGCTTGGCCTTGCTCGCGAGAGCTGTGGCGTATCGCTGGTCGTCCTGCCTCGCGGCCGCGTGCAGGGGCGTTTCTCCCGAATTGTCCCGCGCCAGCGGATCGGCGCCGCGCTCGAGCAGGAAGGCCGTCGCGGCGGCGTCCATCTTGTCGACAGCGTCGCGGAGCGGTGTCTTGCCGGTGAAATCGCGAGGGTCGAGGTCGCCGGCGGAGCGCGCGAGGAGTTTCAGGCAATTGGACGAGTTCCAATACACCGCGAGGTGGAGGGCCGTGGCGCCTGAGGCGTCCCTTGCGTCCGGGTTCGCGCCGAGGGTGAGCAGGGCGTTCACAGTGTCGGTAGAGTCGTTCTTCAGGGCCAAGAGGAGCGGGGTCTGCCCGTCCTTGTTCCTCGAGTCGACTTCCACGCCGCGGGAGGCTATGAACGAGACGCCCTTGGCCAGAGCCGCCATGGCGGCGTAATGGAGCGGACCGTTTCCGGAGGCATCGACCGCCGCGAGAACCGATGGCGGGAAGAACCATTCCAGCGGTCCTTGCGCGATCTTGAGTGCTGTCGAGAGCGGTGTTTCGCCTTCCCCGTTGACCGCAAACGGGTCCGAACCCGCGACGATGAGAGCCTCGCCCTGCCCCTGGGCATCGGCGCGGGCCGCGAGCTGAAGTGCCGTGTCGCCGTCGTTGTTGCGCGAGCTGGGATCGAATCCCAGCTCCTTCATGACGGCTATGACCGAGGGATCGGCTTGCTGCCGTACCGCGTGATGGTAGGGCGAGTCGCCGGAGTCGTCCCGCGTGTTCCTGGCCGTGGCGGCGAGCAGCGCCCTGGTTGTCCCGGCCCCGCCCTCCAGCGTTATCGACAGAGGCGATTGCGCCTTGACGTTCCGTATGAAAATACTGGCGCCTTTGGATGCAAGCGCGGCGACCATCGCGCCGTTTTCAAGGCGTGCCGCGATCGTCAGCGCGGTATCTCCGTTAGAGTTGGCCGCGTCGATGGGGGCGCCTCCGGCGATAAGCTTTTCAACGCTCGCGCTCTCGTAGCCTAGCGCCACGGCGAGGTGCAAGGCGGTATTGCCTCCCTTGTCCTTGATCGTAGGATCGGCTCCGGAACCCAAAAGCAGCTCGAGCGCGGCCGTCGCCTTGTCCTCGGTCAGGCATAGATGGAGCGGGGTGTTGCCCGATCCATCGAGGGCCTTGGGATCGGCGCCCTTCTGGAGAAGGATTTTCGCGGCTTCGAGCCTGGCCAGCCGGACCGCGTCGTGGAGAGCCGTCGCGCCCGAGGCGTTCTTGGCGTCCACCGGCACGCCGCGGTCGAGGAAGAACGAGAGATAGCCGCGGTGGTCGAAGCGCACCGCCTCATGGAGTACCGTTGCGCCATCTACGAAGCGGGCGCGGGCGTAGTTGGTGTCGCGCACCGCGCGTACGAAATAGGAAAATTCGTCTATCCCGCTCGGGGCGTTGCGCGCGACAAGGATTTCCGCGATCGCCGCGCTTGCGCTGTTTCCCGGGTGGAGGAAGGCCGAGTCGAGGGGAGTCCTGCCCGAAGCATCCTTGGCGGCAAGGTCGGGCTCGAGCGCGAGGATGGCGCGTACGGCGTCTAAGGACAGCCTGTCGACGGCGATATGGAGGGCCGTCTCTCCCTTGGCGCTCCTTGACGACACCGAGGCCCGGTCGAGCAGCGATGGCGTGAAACCCTTGGCTATGCCGGCGTCCAGCGGAGTGACTCCCGCCTTGTCCGCGGCGAACAACGAAGCGCCTTTCTGCGTGAGCAGCTTCGCCGATGCGGTATCGCCCAGGTCGACGGCGTAGCGGAGCGGAGTCTTCCCCTCGGGGTCGAGCGGATCGGGATCGGCGCCCATCGCGAGCAGTATCCCGACCATCTCGCTCGATTTCCTGGAGACCGCCGCATGGAGCGGGTACCTGCCGTCCGCGCCAGCCTTGCCGACCATGTCCCTTGTCTTGAACAAGGCTTGCAGTCCTGCGGTATCGCCCTTCTCTATGAGCTCCGTGACGTCCGGTTCGGCGAGCTCTACGGGCGCTTTCTCCGCGGACGCTCCCGGCGGATTCGCCACCGTCGGATCCGGCTTCGGAGTGGAGATGCATGAACCGAGTATCAAGGCGCAAGCCGCGGCTATCAGGATCCCAGTCTTGTTCACGATATTTTCCTTCCGGATACACGGTGACGTACACAAAGGTCTTTCATTAAATTTCGGAATTGCGTATGGTAACCTTAACAACGATAACCCGTTATCGTTTCAGGTTTTGTATCGTATGGGGGAAATAAAAGTGCGAATTGGATTTTGCGTACCGATGAACAGTATCTGGACAGCCGAGGTCGACGCGCTCGAGAAGAAATTGGGTTCAAAGGTGGAAATTATCCGAGGGGTCGATGCCTCTCTCGCGGCATTTCCAGGCTTGGACGGCGTGGTGGCGAATCCCGTGGACCGTTCGTACTACGAATCCGCCAGGAGTCTGAAGGCCCTCTTCGTCCCCTTCGTCGGCGTCAACCACCTGCCCGCCGACCTGCTGCAGCGGCGCGGCGTGGCGGTGTACAACTGCCACGGCAACGCGGAGGCGGTCGCGGAACGCTCGCTGGCTATGGTTCTCGCTTTCTTCGGACGCGTCATAGAGTACCACAACGACCTCAGAGCGCTCAAATGGCATGGATTCTGGGTTCACAAGGGCCGGGAAGACTTCTGGCGCTCCATATTCCGCAAACGCTGCGCCGTCCTCGGAGTCGGCGCGATAGGGCAGATGACCGCTCGCCTTCTCAAGGCTTTCGACTGCCGAGTGACAGGCTACCGGAGGCGTCAGGGGCTCGAGGCCCCCGGCGTGTTCGACAGCGTTACAACCGAACTCGGCAAGGCGCTCGAAGGCGCCGAGATAGTATTCGTCACCCTGCCCCTGACGGACGCGACAAGGGGACTGGTCGGCAGGGCGCAGATGGAGGCCATGCGCGGCGCCTTCCTCGTAAATGTCGGCCGCGGGGAGGTGGTCGACGAGGAAGCGCTCTACAACAGCCTGAGGGATGGCACCCTGGCCGGCGCGGGCATCGATGTCTGGTACACGTACCCGCAGGGAGCCGCCACGACCGGCGCGCCGTCGAGGTTCCCGATCCACGAGCTGCCCAATGTAGTGCTGTCGCCCCACGTAGGCGGCTCGACGATCGAGGCCGGCGATACGAACATCCACCAGACAGTCGAGAATGTGGAACGCTGGGCACGTACCGGCGACTCGGTCAACAGGGTCGACCTGGAAGCCTTGTACTGAGCCTCCAGAGTCCGCTACCTGAACAGAAGGCTCGGAGACTCGACAAGGAGGTCGGGATACGAGCGCCAGGCGCTCATCACGTCGTAGAGCAGTTCGAACGGGGCCTTCTCGCGGTCGAAGGCCAGGAAGGGCAGAGCCTCGACCAGCCTGGGGCCCGGCATCGCATCGCCGAGCACGAATACGGTTTCCAGGTCCTGGCGGTCCCTGAGGGCCGCCAGCGCCAGCGCCTCGGAAGACGTCGCGAAGAAAGCCCTCACCTGGAATTGCGGTTGCGGGTCGAGCGAGAACAGCCGCGACAGTTCGAAGTAGTGCTCGGGCATCGCGAAAGCGTCGGTTATCTTGTCGATGACCGCGCCCGACGGGATCGTCGAGTTGGAGTAGAGGACGATCTGCCAGAGCGCGTATTGATTTTCCTTGCGAAGGTCGCGTGCGGCGCGCGCCACGCGGGATATCCGTTCCGGGTCATCGGCATCGAGGAGCAGGGTCACCGACGAGGCCATTTTTTCCGGCGATACGAGGAGCGCGTCGAGGCCGGCATCGCTGCGCAGGTCCACGAACGCCGTGAAGCCGCCTTTTTCCGCCTTGAAGTTGGGCGCGACCGGGGAGCCCCAGGATACGTCGAAGCTCTCCTCGAAGTCGGCGACCGCGTCGAGGAAGTCATCCTCGTCCATCCATTCGGTCTCCACGGCCCAATAGGGCGGCCGTTCAAGGAATTCCTTGATGCCGAAATCCGCGGAATGCGCGCGCACTCGGGTGCCCGGGAGCACCGGCAGGGGCCGTAGTTCCGCGTCCTGCCCCATTCCTACCATGCCCAGGAAGTCGAATGTGTCGATAAGCGTCTGGTGGGTCTCGTGCGGAAGCCCCAGGTAGATAGTCGGCCTGACGACGATTCCCTGCGCCCAGAGAAGCTTTGAACCGCGTTCGAAACCGTCCTTGTCGAGCGTTATGCCGACCGCGTCGAGGGACTTCGGGTTGACGCTCGCGAGGTCGGAGCCCACCGACATGAAGCCGGCCTCGGCGAGGAGCCTTGCCGTCTCATCGTCGACTGCAGCCGGGTCCAGGCTGCCTCCGAGGGCCACGCCTTTCTCGTTCGCCGCCGCGAGCGACTTGACGAAGGCCTTGAAATCGGACCGCCCGTCGATGCGCGGATCGATGAACCTCGCCTCCTCGGCGCCCTCCTCGGAAGCCAGCCTAACGAGGCGCGGGGCGAGATCCTTGTCGAAATATCTCGGGCCTGGTTCGCCAGCCCTGAAGGCCGGCGGGTTCGAGACGCCGCGCGCGCTTTCGATAATCACGGGCTTGTCCGGGCGTATCGGCAGGATGCCGGCGAGGTAGGGATCGGGCAAGCCC
>CAZKJA010000061.1:0-4210 GCA_964552925.1 uncultured Treponemataceae bacterium | reverse complement strand
AGGAACCTGATGGCGGAATAGCGCGGTTTGAGCGAGCGGGACTCGAGGTCGAAAAGCAGTTCCGCGAAGGGTTCCTCGCACTCGCCCTCTATGAGCGCGTCGAATACGTGGGCCTTGAAGACCGCCATCCCTTGCACGACTTCGGGGCCGCCGGCGACGAAATGGGTGGCGGGCATTGCCTGGCGCAACCGCCTCGCCAGAGCCAGGCTCCGATCGAGGTTGTAGTCGAACAGCGTGAACGCGACAAGATCGGGTTTGACCCTGAGCACCGCGGCGGCGAGCGCGGCGTCCCCCCCGTGGTCGGCGGTATCCTGGTCCAAAAGCATGCAGTCATCCCGGCGAAGTATCCCCTTCGTTTCCAGGTAGGCCATCAGCCTGGCGGCCTGCAACGGCACGTTGTCGCGGGCGCCATCGCCGGATGAGTCTTGGTTGGGCAACTGAACGAAAAGGATTCTCATGGCTTGGGTGTGCGCTCCGTGCCGTAGATACGGTCAGCCAGAGGATACCCCGGACCGGCCGCTTTCGCATAGGCTCCGGATCGCGCTGGAGTCGGGGAAACCCGGGAAAGCGGGCGACCAGTTTCCCTTTCTCGTCGGCTGGAGCATAGCCGCGGACAACAAGCGCATGTAGGCGGCCCTGGAGACGTTCTTGCCCCCCATCGATTCGACGTGGGCCGTCCTGACCTGGCTGTCGACAAGCGTGAAGCCTTCGTCAGCCAAGGCCCATACGAAAGGCAGGAAGGCCGCCTTCGAGGCGTCCGGCTCAAGGCTGAACATCGACTCGCCGAAGAACGCCGAGCCCAGCGATATGCCGTAGAACCCTCCGACGAGGCGGCCGTCAAGCCTCGCCTCGACCGAATGCGCGTATCCGAGTTCGTGCAAACGCACGTACGCCTCGACCATGTCCGAGGTGATCCAGGTTCCCGACTGCCCGCGTCGCGCTACCGACGAGCACGCGCGTATCACATCGCCGAACGCCGTGTCGAGGCTCAGCTCGAAACGCCGCCTCTTGATGATCTTGCGCATGGTTCCCGAGACGTGGAGCTCGCGCGGCTCCAGGATGAAGCGCGGGTCGGGACTGTGCCACACGATTGGATCGTCGTCGTTGAACCACGGGAATATGCCCTGCCGGTAGGCGGACAGTATCATGCCCGGCGACAGGTTGCCGCCGGTGCATACAACGCCATGGAAGGAGGGACCGCCCGACTTGGGGAAGGCGAACCACTCGTCTTCAGAAAGCCAGGGGAAAAGTGGATCCGCCCTGCCTGCAGGGTCGTCCCGGGTACCGGCCATCGCGATGCTTCGTTACACGACAGCGATGACTATCTCGCCATCCTTCACGTCCGCCCTGGCCGCTCCGCCGTCCTTGAGCCTGCCGAACAGCACCTCGTCGACGAACCAGGTCTTCACCTTGTCCTCTACGACGCGGTTGACGTTCCTTGCGCCGAATTCGTCCGAGTAGCCGAGCTCGGCGAGCTTCTTGATACAGGCGTCCGTAGCCTCCAGGGTTACCTTCTTATCGGCGAGCTGGGCGCGGAAATCGTCGAGGGCCTTGGTTACGATGCGCTCGATCACCGGCGCCGGCAGGCGGCCGAAACGGACGACGGCGTCAAGCCGGTTGCGGAACTCCGGGGTGAAAGCCTTCTGCACCGCCTCGTCAATCGCGGCCTCGGTGAAGGCGCGCTCGCCGAAGCCTATCATCGGCTTGCCTATCTCGCGGGCACCGGCGTTGCTCGTCATTATAAGTACTACGTTGCGGAAATCCGCCTTGCGCCCCTGGTTGTCGGTCAATGTCGCGTAGTCCATTATCGACAACAATATGTTATACACGTCAGGGTGGGCCTTTTCAATCTCGTCGAGAAGCACGACGGCGTGCGGGGTCTTGCGGATCGCGTCGGTAAGGAGTCCGCCTTCCTCGTAACCCACGTAGCCCGGGGGCGAGCCTATCAGGCGGCTGACTGTATGCTTCTCTTGATACTCGCTCATGTCGAAGCGGTGCAGGGCGACGCCGAGGGTGTCGGCGAGCCTCCGCGCGAGTTCCGTCTTGCCTACGCCAGTCGGGCCGACGAAGAGGAAGTTGGCGACCGGTTTGTCTGGCGCCCGGAATCCTGCCCTGCCGCGTTTCACGGCCTTGGCCACCGCGTCTATCGCTGAATCCTGACCGAACACGCTCGCCTTGAGGTCGGCCTCCAGCGTAGCCAGCCTGTCGCGCTCGCCTTGCGAGACGCTCTTCTCGGGGATGCGGGCGATCTTGGCGACGACTATCTCTATCTCGGAGCGGCCGATCGCCAGCGTTTCCGACGCCGCGTCGCCGCCAGGGTTCGCGATCATTTCGTCGGTTTCGGGATCGCTTTCCTTCGCTTCGGCAAGCTCCGGCCCGGCGGTCTCCGCTTCGGTGGCGACCGGCTTGTCGGACTCGGCTTCCGGGCTCTTGGGCTTGGCAGCCTCGTCCGCGGCCTTGTAGGCGCGTATCCTGGCCCAGGCGCCCGCCTCGTCTATCACGTCTATCGCCTTGTCGGGCAGGCGGCGCTCCGTAATGAATTGCGCCGACAGCTTGGCCGACAGTTCTATCGCCTCGTCCGAGTAAACAACGTTGTGGTATTCCTCGTACTTGGGCTTGAGGCCCTTGAGTATCTCGATTGCCTCGCCTACGGTCGGTTCCACGATGTCTATCTTCTGGAAGCGCCTGGAAAGCGCCCTGTCCTTGTCGAAGAATTTGTTGTACTCGTCGTAGGTGGTCGACCCGATGCACCTGAGCTTGCCGCTGGTGAGGGCGGGCTTGAGAAGGTTCGAAGCGTCCATCGAGCCTCCGGAAACGGCGCCGGCTCCTACGATAGTGTGGATCTCGTCTATGAACAGGATTACCTTTTCCTTCTTGAGGAGTTCGTCGACAACCCGCTTGATCCGCTCCTCGAAATCGCCGCGGAACTTGGTTCCCGCGATGATGGAACCCATGTCGAGCGAATAGATAGTGTAGTCGCGGATCTTCGGGGGTACCTTGCCCGCCACTATGCGTTGGGCCAGCCCTTCGGTTATCGCGGTCTTGCCGACGCCCGCGTCGCCGACGTGGATGGGGTTGTTCTTGAGCCGCCTGCACAGGACCTGGATTGTACGCTCTATTTCAGCCTCACGGCCGATCACGGGTTCGAGCCGGCCTTCGCGCGCCGCCTTCGTCAGGTCGGTAGTGAATTTGTCCAAGGCGCCCGCGCGGACGGTCGTCCTTGGTTTCTGCCGGGCGCCGGACTCTTCGCCATCATCCTCGTCGGGGGCCGAGAAGGGGCCTGCCTCGGTAGGGTCGGCCTCATCGCCGGCGCCGCGTCCCGCCGGGCCTTCGGCCGGCGGTTCGCTCAGGTCGACGTCGAGCCCGTGCGATATCACCTCGAGCAGGTGGAGCCTGTTGACGCCGGCTTTCCGCAGGTAGTACGCGGAGTAATTGCGCTCCTCGTCGAAAAGCGAGACGAGGATCTCGGGTATGCCTACTTCCAGCTTTCCCGAGCCTTGCGACTGTAGCACCGCCCGCTCTATGACGCTCTGGAATCCGGCGGTCTGTATCGGTTCCTGGTCCTTGACGGCGGGGATCTTCTGCTCGAAGTAGGCTTCCATCCCGAGCTTGATGTGTTCGATGTCCGCCTCGCACGCCTCAAGGATGGAGCGCACCTGCTCGAATGAGAGAGATGCGTACAATATGTGTTCTGGCGTCAGGTACTCGTGGCCCCTGAGCTTGGCTTCGTTGTACGCGGCGTTGAATATCGCTTGAACCTGCTGGCTTACCTTCATGTTTCCCTTAGGCCTTTTCCATCGTGCATTTGAGCGGGAAGCCGTTCTCCCTCGCCATCGTATGCACGCGATTGATCTTGGTGGCGGCTATGTCGTAGGTAAACGTTCCCACGACACCCCGTCCCTTCCTGTGCACGTCGTACATTATACGCGTCGCCTCGAGAATCCCCCTGTGAAATACGGACATTATAACGGCTACGACGAACTCCATCGTAGTGAAGTCGTCGTTGAGTAAAATGACCCTGTATTCCTCGGGCTCACGCGTTTCCGTCTTTTCATCGGTGAGGACATTGTCCTCGACATCGTTTTCCGTACTCACTTGATAATAAAATAAGCAACGCGAGAGAGAAATACAAGCATATGCGGACCCTTCGGGCCGCATATGCGCCCGGGTTGAAGCGGACTCGCGGCTTCGCGCTCGCCGCTTAACTCCG
>CAZKJA010000060.1:11906-14022 GCA_964552925.1 uncultured Treponemataceae bacterium | reverse complement strand
TGCGGGATTTTGTCACTCCAGTACTCCTCATTGAGTTGATCGGTAGAATTACTACGAACATGAATAAGAATTAAAACGCTTTGCGTTTATCAATATTGTCGAATGGTTTCGGTATGGACGACCGACTGGCGCCCGCGCAAGCCTGGAACGCGTTTCCTGGAGTAGACTTCCCTGCTTTGGCTTCAAACAAGGTACTTGGGTTCAAGTATGCATAGCAACGGCGATGCTGTTTATAATGTACCTAATATAAGTCCTAAAACATAGGCGTTCGCCAGGTCGCGTTGCGTTTGTCCTTGAAAAGCGGGATGAGGCATATACACTTATTACTAGTATTGGCATAGGTTTCTCTTTGTAAGTAATTTCCAAGGATTTTTGCCAATTTCAAAAGATCCTCATTTGACCATTTTTTTACGTCAAACATTGAACGGGAGGGTATCGATGGCCGATCGTGAAGCGGTTCTGTCGCGCACACGTTCGGCTGTCGTTATCGCGCCGGTGGTTCTGTCGTTGTTGCTCGTATGCCCGATGTCCAAACGTGTTCAGGCCCAGTCGTCCACGCCGCTTCAATTAGACTCGAACCGGGTCTTTCTTGAAACCGTCGCCGGGGAGTATGGCAACATCTATAATGTCATTCAGGACAGGGACGGATTTTTATGGCTTGCCGGAATCAACGGAGTTATAAAATACTACGGCTGTGGGTCTGAAACTGTGTATTCCGGAGAAAGGGTTTCTGCCTTGTTTCAGGATTCCGACGGGTTGATCTGGATTGCCGCCAGGTCCGGAATCGTCGTATACGACAAGAAAACCGGGGAGACAAGCAGGTTTATTCCCAGCCCCCATGAGCCAGGCAAGCTGAGTGGTGAATCGCTCATATCATTCCAGAAAACACAACTCTTTGCCGAAGACAGGGATGGATTGATCTGGATCGCCACAATGAATGGGCTGAATAAATATGACAAGAAAACCGGGAGATTTACCGCCTACAGGAATGAAGCCGACAATCCGGAAACCCTTCTTGACAATGATGTCTGGTCGGTGCTGACCGCGAAGGATGGCTTTCTATGGGTTGGCACCGTTTCAGGTCTGCAAAAATTCGACCCCCGGACGGGCCAGGTTCTTGAACGATACGCTTCCGATGCCAATGACCCCAACGCGCTGCATGGGAAATATGTCCAGGCGACAGTCGAAGACGACCAAGGCCTGATTTGGGCCGGGACCACCGAGGGGGGCTTGAACCGTCTGGATCCACAGCGCAAAACGGTCTCTCATTACCGGGCAGATGCCGCGACGCCGCGAAAGATCGCCAACGATTTTATATACCGCCTGGCGTATTTCGATAGCGTGCCCGATCTAATCTGGATATCTACCTTTGATGGTCTCTCCATTCTGAACAAACGGGATGATACCATCGTCAACTACGTCTTCGATGCCGAAAAAGTCGGCAAGGGCGGCCTGGAAGGAAGAATCGTCCATACGATCATCCTGGATCAATCCGGGATATTTTGGCTGGTGGTCAAGGAACATGGGATTCTGCAGAAAATTGACCCGAATGCCCGCCAGTTTCACAGTATCCTCCCCAGCCAAGATCCACGGGAAGGATTTTTGGCGGGTCCCAGTCCGCTTCGATTGGGACCCGACGGCAATATTTGGGTGAACGAAGTCAATACGGGTATTGCCCGGATCAATCCAAAAACAGGCCGTATCGTAGACCACTTTCTTCACGACCCTCAAAATCCGGATAGCTTTCCAAAGTACATCGAAGACTTCGATTTTGAGCCGCGCAACAAAAATATTATATGGGTGATGGTTAAAGGGGCCGTGGTTGAATACGACTGGTATGCCCAAACTGTCGTCAACAGGTACCCGTCGGGCACGAAATCCAAAATATGGCCGGTATGGACGGATAAACTGAATCCCGATCTGCTGTATGGGACTGTGTGGGGCGAAGGGCTCCTGAAGTTCGACAAACAAACAAAGCGCGTTAAAATTCATAAACCAGATCCTGGTTCGCCTGGAGATACCCTCAGCGCCGCTACTCCTTTCCCCATACTACCGGCTTACTATCAAATGGAAGGCAACAGGATATGGCTGAGCCATCCAGGAGTCGGATTTGATC
>CAZKJA010000060.1:0-11896 GCA_964552925.1 uncultured Treponemataceae bacterium | reverse complement strand
GATAGCGAAAAGGTGATTAGAAAGCACTTGTTCAACCGGACCGATTTCACAAGCCTGGAATTCGCCGCCCACGCCGGTTTTATCGATTCAAAAGGTCGTTTCTGGATGGGGCAAAACGTATACGACCAGGCGAGAGGGGAGTTCACCTCTTTCAAGAGCCTGTATGGCAATAGTTTCCCCTCAACCTTAAGCTGCTCGCTCGCTGAAGATGCTCACGGATCGATTTGGTCCGCCGGCTTCATGAATGGTACGCTCGCGCGCATCAATCCGGAAACGGGTGAAACAAGGGTCTTTTCAGAACAGGATGGAATATCCCCCGGCTTGGCGAGTTCGTATGCTCCGGTGATATTGCCCGACGGGCAAATCTGGATGTCCGGCACCGTCGGCGTCACCTATTTCCATCCCGACAATATTGTCGGCAATGAATATGCGCCACCGGTGCGTATCACCAAGCTGACGCAGGGTGGGGAACCAATGGAGGTGGGGGCGGCTCCAGAGTACGCTAAAGAAATATCACTGAACTGGAACGAGGCTTTTTTCGAGTTTGAGATGGCCGCCCTGAACTACCGCCACCCGGAAGGAAACCAATATCAATACATGTTGGAAGGCGTGGACAAGGGCTGGTACAACGCCGGAACCAAACGAAATGGCCGGTACTCCGGTTTGTCTCCAGGGAAATATACACTGCGCGTGCGCGGTTCCAATAACGACGGCGTATGGAGCAAGCAGGATGCGGTGATCGCAATCAACGTAATACCGCCTTTTTGGAGCACTATATGGTTTCGTGGCGCTCTCATCGCGGTCATATCGGCACTTGTGTTCTCGAGCTACCAGCTGCGAATCAAGGGAATCAAACAACGCAGTCGGAAACTGGAGTTGCAGGTGGTCGAGAGAACATACGAACTGAAACGTGCAAAAGACACGGCCGAAGTCGCAAACCGGGCAAAGAGCCTCTTCCTTGCGAACATGAGCCATGAACTGCGCACGCCGTTGAATGCCGTCCTTGGTTTTTCACGCCTGATGCAAAACGATAGTCAAGCCACTAGTGTTCAGAAGGATTACTTGAATATCATCAACCGTAACGGTGAGCACTTGCTTAACTTGATCAACGATGTGCTGGACATATCCAAAATAGAGGCAGGCCGCGTATCCCTGGAAGATACGCCCATCGATCTGCGCCAGTTGATTCAGGACATACATTCATTGTTGCACGCGCGTGCGGTTGAAAAGGGACTGGGCTTTTCGCTTTCACGATCTTCCGATATTCCCTCCAGGGTCATCGTCGACGGGGCAAAGCTGAGACAGGTGCTGATAAACCTGATAGGCAACGCTATAAAATACACCACGCATGGAAGCGTGGCCGTGAAGATGGATTTCGCCAAATCCGATGCGCTTCCCACCTGCACTCTACGGTTTTCCGTTATCGACACCGGTCCCGGGATACGGATGGAGGATAGGGAGAGAATATTCCTGCCCTTCGTACAATTGGAAAACAGGGCGTCGACGGAAAGCGGCACGGGATTGGGGCTGGCCATCTGCAAGCAATACGTGGACTTAATGGGCGGCACGATCCGGGTTTCAGGGGAACCGGGTCAGGGGTCTGTGTTTCTTGTCGAGATCCCTGCGATAGAGCTTCCACCGGACACGATTCCAGTCGTGCCTCGTCATGGTCGCGTATCGGGAATATCTGAGGGTCAGCCGCGATATCGTCTCCTTATCGCCGAAGACCAGCCGGAGAACCGTTTGCTGTTGCGCACGTTGTTGGAACCGTTCGGTTTCGATCTAAGGGAGGCTGAAAATGGGCGGGATGCGGTTTTAATCGCCGAGTCATGGCAACCTCACCTGATTTGGATGGATATACGCATGCCTGTCATCGATGGACTTGAAGCAACGCATCTGATCAAGGCTTCGAAGGCCGGCGCGCAAATAAAAATCGTTGCCGTTACCGCGCAGGTATTTGAAGAAGAGCGTCGTGCGATCGAGGCAGCGGGCTTTGATGATTTCGTACGCAAACCTTACAAAGACATCGATATCATCGAGGCATTGACTAAAAATTTGGGTGTGCGCTTTGTCTACGAGGAAGAAACGCAACCCGACGCTTCGCCGCTGGATGGGTCCGTACCGGTCGGTTTGCCCGACGAGTTGCGGCAAGAATTGGAGAAGGCGCTTGTCCGGATCGATATCGGCGCCGTGAACGGTGTGATAGAAGCGATTCGCGTCAATGATCCATCTTTCGCAAAAACTCTGGAGACCATGGCTGACGAACTGCAACTTGGAAAGATGCTGCGGCTTATACGCGCCGCTCCGGCCGATTCCGATGTGGAGGATGGGCTATGCGGGAAGTGATGAACGCCGACCATTGCGAAAAAATCCTGGTTGTCGACGATGCCGCCGCCAACCTCCATTTTTTATATGATTTTTTGACGGAACATGGCTATGCCGTATATCCCGCATCTGACGGCGACTTGGCGTTGGAGTTTGTTCGCTCGATTTTGCCTGATCTTATTCTACTGGATATCCGGATCCCGGGAATGGATGGTTTCGAGGTGTGCAGACGGCTCAAAGCCGAGGAGCGGACCCGGGATATTCCCATCATTTTTATAAGCATCCTCGAAGACGAACGGGATAAGGTGGAAGGTTTGGCGGCGGGCGCGGTCGATTACATAACCAAGCCGTTCCAGCCGGAAGAGGTGCTGGCCAGGATTGGAACCCACTTGCGGTTGCGGGAGTTGACAAATCATCTTGAACGAACGGTCTCGAAGAGGACCGAGGAACTCCTTGAAGTCAATTCGCGATTGGAGATTGAACTCGCCGAACGCAAGCGGATTGAAGAGAAGCTACGCGAAAGCGAGCACAGGCTCAAGGAATCTCAGCGTATTTCGCACGTCGGCAATTGGGAGTTGAACCTGGCAAGCCATGTCCTGACTTGGTCGGACGAAGTATACCGCATATTCGAAATCGATCCTGAAAAATTGAGCTCAAGCTATGAAGCCTTTCTGGATACGATTCATCCAGACGATCGTGAAGCCGTCAATTCGGCTTACACCGATTCGCTTGGCGCGAAAACACCCTGTTTTTTCGACCATCGCCTTCTTTTCCCGGATGGACGGATCAAGCATGTCCATGAACAGTGCGAGACGTTCTTTGAAGGCGACACTCCCACCCGTTCAATTGGCACGGTTCAAGACATTACAGAGCGAAAGCGTGCGGAGGAAGCTCTGAGCCTCAATGCCGAGCGGATGGAAGTCTTGCTCCATTTGAACCAGATGACCGATCAAACACTGGAGGAAATCACCGGTTACGCCTTCGAGGCCGCCATGAACTTGACGCGGAGTCATCTGGGTTATCTTGCATTTGCAAATGAGGACGAGACCCTTCTTACTATACGGCTCTGGTCCCAAGAGGCGATGTCCGAGTGCAGGATACTCGATAAGCCGATGGTTTTTCCGGTGGAAACGACCGGCTTGTGGGGCGAAGCCATACGGCGACGCCAGCCCATCATTGCCAACGACTACAGCGCATCCAATCCATGGAAGAAAGGAACGCCCGAAGGCCACGTTCCCTTGAAGCGGTACCTGAATTTGCCCGTGATCGTTGGCGGCAAGATCGTGTTGGTGGTTGGAGTAGGAAACAAGGATGAAGAATACAATGACGCCGACGCAAAACAGAGGAAAAAAGCGCAGGAGAAGCTCCTTGAAAACAATGAAGAACTCGAGCAACGGGTATGCGACCGCACCAAGGAGCTGGAAGCGAATAACAGGGAGCTGGAGCGTATTAATAAAATCTTCATAGGCCGGGAATTGCGTATGACGGAATTGAAGAAAAAGATAAAAGAGATGGAAAGCAGGAATGGTCATCCGGAAAAATGATCGAGGTATCAGTCCGCCAGATTGGTGCTCGCCTCTTTGATCCTTGGCAATTGATCAAGGAATATATCCACGATTCGTGGTGAAAAATGCGAGCCGCGGCCTTCCCGTATCAGCGCTACCGCTTTGTCGGCGGACCATGCTTTTTTATAAGGGCGTTCGGAACACAGCGCGTCGAAAACATCGGCGATGGCTACGATGAGTCCCGATTCTGGAATCGCGTCCCCGGCCAGACCCTCCGGATACCCCGATCCATCCCATCTCTCATGATGGCTCAACGCGATTTCCTCGGCGAGATTGAGGAGTTTCGAATCATCGCCCGAAAGTATGTGGGCGCCGATGGTCGCATGGGTTTTCATGATCTCCCATTCTGCTCCGACCAGCGCGCCTGGTTTTAGCAGTATGGCGTCGGGGATACCCAGCTTGCCGATATCATGCATGGGCGCCGCGTGCAGCAAGTTTTCCAGATCATACGATTCCCATCCCAAAATCCGCGCGATGATGCCAGCGGTCTCCGTGACCCGCATGATATGCTTCCCGGTCTCGTTGTCGCGATATTCCGATGCACGTCCCAATCTCCGCACTATCTGCAGCCGGGTTTGACGTAGTTCGCTCGTCCTGATCCGCACCATAGTCTCCAGGGTTTCTTTCTCGGTGAACACCATGCGGTGCGCAAGGTGGACCTCAAGCATGGTGCGTACGCGAGCAAGAAGCTCGCTCATGTCGAATGGCTTTGTTATATAGTCCCTCGCGCCTTCCTTGAACGCGCGGAGGATGAATTCCCTGCCGTGTTGCGCCGTGAGCACGATGATTGGCGGAAGCAGTTGATCGCAAAGGTCCTTCAGCTGTTCCATGATCTGGAAGCCGTCAAGCTTGGGCATGTTTAAATCCAGGAGGATGAGATCCGGCCGTTCCTTATGGTATTGTTCCATGACCGTCCTGGAATCCTGTATAGCAACCAAATTGTAATATCCTTGGGTTTCCAGCATCCTGGCGAGGAGCTTCAGGTTGACCCCTTCGTCGTCGACCATCATGATACGGGATCCCGTTAGGTCGCCCAGCAAGTTTTCCGTCATTTTTTCCCTTCGAGACGCTCCGCGTTCAACAGGCAATCGATAGTAGCCAGAAATTTCTTGATATCCAAGGGTTTGGTAAGGTATTCGACGAAGCCGGCGGAGAGCCCTCGCTCGATATCGAGGGGCATGGCATAGGCGCTGATAGCCATCACTGGTATGGCGCGTCCCCAATCGCTCTCATGCAAGTAGCGAAGCATCTCGAACCCGTTCATGTCCTGCATGCCCAAGTCAAGTAGAATGAGATCGGGCGCGTTTATTGCCGCTAGTTCCAGGCCGAGCGCGGGCGTATGGGCCACGATGAGCCGGATTTGTTCCCGTTTGGAGAGAATCTTTTCCACCAGCCGCAGGTTCGCGGGATTGTCCTCGATGTATAGTATTGAGGATTTTCGTACGTCGCGTATACGCATGGCGGGTTCCATCGCGGCCTTTATGCCCTGCGCCTCCAGGTTCGGGGCATTCCCCGGGGCCAGTTCTATCCAGAAACGGCTGCCGATGCCGGGTTCGCTCTCGGCGCCTATCCGGCCACCCATCATCTCGACGAGCTGCTTGCTTATCGTCAGGCCGATGCCGGTGCCCTCTATCTCGCTGTTCTCCAAGCCCAGGCGATTGAAGGGAGCGAACAACTCGATTATTTTTTCTTTTGATATACCCTTTCCCGTATCGGAAACGCTGAAACAGATATTCCTGTCCTCTGCGTTTACCAGCACGTCGACGCTTCCAGCTTCGATATTGTACTTGATGGCATTGGAGAGGATGTTGATCAACGCTTGCTTGAGTCGCATCCTGTCTGCATGTACGGTCAAGTCATCGGGGCACGTCGACTCGATGCGGATGGCCCGTTTCGCGGCGAGGGGGCTAATCAAGGTGATGCACTCATCGACCAATGGGGCACAGGGAACGTTTTCCAACATGAGCTCGACTTTTCCCGATTCGATGCGCGCAAGGTCCAGCACATCGTTGATGAGCTCGAGCAGGTGGTGCCCCGCTTTTATTATCTCCCGTATGAAGTCGAGGTGCGATGGATCAAGGTCGCTCTCCATCTCGAGCAATTGCCCGAAACCGAGTATGGCGTTCATGGGCGTCCTGAGCTCATGGCTCATTGACGACAGGAACTCGCTTTTTGCTTGATTTGCCCGATGGGCTTCCTGTACGCTCCGTTTTAGAGCCTCCTCGGCATTTTTCCGGGCGGTGATATCCTGGACCAAACCGAGCATATGGGTCGGTTTGCCTTGTGGGTCGAGGGAGATGTTGCCATGTTCATGGAGCCAGTGAACCGTGCCGTCGGGCCATACGCAACGATGTTCGAGCTGAAAAGCTTCGCCCGTGGCAAAACAACGTTTTACTGTATCGTTGACCAAGTTCCTGTCATCTGGATGGGCGGCGCCTACGAAATTCTCGTACGTAGCCTCGAGTTCGCCCTTGTGATAACCGAGGAGCGGGCTCATCCTTTCTGACCAGTAGATCTCGCGGTTATCAATATTAAGGTCCCAGGTGCCTATGTTCGCATATTCCTGCGCCATGCGAAGCCGCTCTTCGTTCTTCTTGAGCCGTGCTTGCATCATTATCAAATCGCTTACGATATTGGAGATGCCGATATAATGGCTGATCTGCCCCTCCTCGTCGCGAACCGGCGCCACGCGAAGGTCGTTCCAGAACAAGGATCCGTCTTTGCGGTAGTTGCGAATGAGAACCTGGCTGGGCTTATTATCCCGAAGGCACGCTCGCAGTTCATCAAGCCCGGCCTGGTGTGTATCGTCATTCTGCAGGAAGCGGGGATTCAGGCCGATGACTTCTTCGGCCGAGTATCCGGTCAGGGTTTCGAAGGCCCCGTTAGCGTAGATGATGGGTTGGTCAGGCGCCAAGGCGTTGGAAATCAGGATATAGCCCGGGGCGCTGTCCATGGCCTGAGACTGGAGCTTCATTAGCTTTTCCATGCGCTTCCGCTCGGTGATGTCTTCTTTGAGCGCGAAGTAGTGGTGTATATTGCCGCTCAGATCCATCACCGGGGAGATGACCGCGTTTTCCCAATATAATTCACCGTCCTTGCGCTTGTTGTGGAATATCCCGCGCCAAGTTCGTCCTGAAGAGATGGTTTGCCATAGCTCCTGGTACGCGATGCTCGGCAATTCCCCTGAACTCAACATCCTCGGATTCTTGCCGATGGCTTCTTCGCTCGCGTATCCCGTGGCCGCCGTGAATTTTGGATTGACGAACTGGATGTTTCCATTGGGATCGGTGATCACCATGGAAACGGGGCTCTGCTCTATCGCCAATTTCAAGATATGGAGTTCCTGATCGGCTTTCTTCCGTCCTTCAATATCCCGAAACGTGACGACCGCGCCGGATACGATACCGTCCGCGAACATAGGCGTGCTCAATAGTTCCACGGCAAAAAACGAGCCGTCATGCCGAATGAAACAGTCTTCGCCACGGAACGAAGTGCCCGTCTTGAGTGTTTTGTGAATCGGGCATAGTTCGCTCGGGTAGGGATCGCCGTTTGGCCGGCTATGATGCCATATCGAATGACTGTCCTTGTAGAGGAGTTCCTGTTCGCTGTACCCGAGCATAAGGAGGGCTGCTGGATTCACGAACGTATGCTTGCCGTGTATATCCAGGCCGAAAATCCCATCCTCGGATATATCCAGGATGAACCGCAGGATCGAATCGCCCGAAGGCTTCCCGTGGCGCCGTGCTGCCGAGCGTATCCGCATCCGGGCCTCGTCAGCGATAAGAGGCTTGAATAGTACATCGTCCAGTTCCGATGGTGACAACCCATTCTCTATGTATTCGAGTTGCTCCCGTTCAAGGACCGCGATGGTGGGTATATTACGCAACGACTCGATGGATTTAACGCGCCGGGCCGTTTCCAGCGCCGTACGGCTGTCCGGTCCGAGGTCCAGCACCATGAGTAGAGGCTGCATCGCTTCGACCCGGTTCAATGCCGTATCGTCGAATGATATAGTCGTCGCCGAATATCCTTCCGCCCTGGCGAAAGCCGACAACATAGAGCCTGTTTTTATATCGTCGCTGAATATCAACACCGTCATCGATGCCCCCGTGGCTTTATAGTGTAGGCACAATCCAACATCGATATGCGTGTGAGTATATACGACATATATGTTTTTGTATATTAGCCGTTGTATTTGCTTTGGTCGGAACCTGTTTGACGGCGCGCTCGGGTAGATGACCCGCGCCAGGGCTTCGCCTTGAACATCCCCGTTTGGCTCCTGTTCAAGGTTGACAGGAAACGGGACGAAGCATCGGCCTGTTCAAGAAGCGTCTTTCCTTGGAATTGATAGGAAAGACGCAACTGGCATGACCGCATCCAAGATCCGGCAGGGGCCAGGGAATCTGTGTAACGGGAGAAGTCTTTCTGAATCTGGATCAGGCGGTACCCGCGGGTTTTATAGTCAATGAATTGCTGACAAACGCGTAGAAATTCGCGTTCGCAGACAATCGCTCAAGTGGCCAGCTTTTACCTGCCGCAATAATCCAGCACTGCCTGGTAGCCCCATTCGTCCCATTCCTCCGCGACGCCTATGCCAACCAGGTCGGGATAATTCTTGACGATGAGGCAACCGTCAAAGATGCGACACATTTTCGAGGTCTCCTCGCGTATATAATCGCGGTCGCCCGTGGGAAGGACCTTTTGTATGTCGATGGGACTCCAGAGGGCCGCTCCGCGCCTGCGAAATAACGAGGACAAGTCTTCCATATCGTAGACGGTAGGTTGATCGAACTGGAACACATCCACGCCGCAATCGATAAGATCGTCCAGAATGGCGCGATTCTGCCCGCAGCTATGGAGCATCACTTTCATGCCTTTGTCATGGGCTATGCCCATCAAGCGGGAATACAAGGGCTTGAAGTAATCGCGAAACATGTCGGGCGAAAAAAGCAGGCCCGTCTGGGTTCCCATGTCCTCGCCAATATGGATGGCGTCGGCACCCGCCTTCGCGGCGGCGAGTATCAAGCTCTCATACATCACGGCAACCCGCTCATGCACGATGCGCAGTTCATCCGGGTACAACGCCAGGTCCAACAGGTACACTTCCAGTTTGCGCAAGTACCGGGCATTGTCGAATATCCAGCCGCCTATGCCGGCGACCCTGTACTTGTCGTCCCGTGATTTCGAGGCTTCCGCGGCAAAACCGGCGCGGAAAAGGCTCGCTGTCTTGTCTATGTCGTACCGGGGGGCTCGGAAATTCTCCAGGCTGTCCCAGTCCTGCAGGATCGGGCGGTGAATCTCTCCTTTGATCGGACCGGTCTTCATGCGCTTCCAGATATTGCCCCAATTGTCGTCGTAGTATTCAATTTCGCCTTCGGCCCAGCGTTTCTGGACATAGCCTTCGCTGTTTCCGACCCAGACCAGCGCCATATCGTTGATGCGGCCTTTGTCGAAGGTGATCCCCGGACGTACCGGACTGTCATGGCTTAAATTTGCCATTATTATATCCCGTCCGGATTTACTATCCACCTTGCCGGCGCGCATCGATGCCTCCTTGACCGGTTGTACTTTATACCTGAATTATGATTTTATATATGGATATTGGTATCATTGTTTTGTATTTTGGTATCATGCTTGCATCTGATTTTCAGGGAAAGATGGTCGTCAACGTAAATGGAATCTCGTTTCCGCTTGCCGTTGGCGGGGGGACTGTAATCGAGGCGGTACACGCGAGCTGGTGTTTTCAGGCAATGGCCGAAAATAAACGCCACGAACACGTCCACCAGGTCTTTCATCTGGTTGCCGTCTCCCGGGGACGCGGCAGCTTCCTGCACTCAGGCCAAACCCTTAGCTTCGACGGTCCGGCTTTGTTCCTGGTATCGCCGGGAGTCAGGCATACGTTCTCGGTGTTGAACCAGGAACGGGTTGAATACCACGAGCTGACCTTTACGCTGCGCGGCGCCGAAGCGCCGCACGATTGGGAAACCCTGAACGAGACATTTTTTGGAAGTACCGGGGCCTTGCCAGTGCAAATGCCAGAGACGGCATCCGTGGCGACGCCTTTTCCTGTGCCGCTATATCCTGATGAGAATGCTGGAGCCCTCATCTCGGATCTGACGCTGAGGGTGGTCGAAGGGCTCGCCGGAACGAAGCCTTCCCCCGGATTGCCTCATTACCTCCAGACGCTGATAGCTTTGGCCTGCGAACTTGTCCGGTCCTCCGCCAACCCAGTTGCCAACGATACTCTGTCGAGGGCGAAGGATTATATAGAAAGACATTTTACCGAACATTTCAGCTTGGCCCAACTCGCCGCGCTATCGGGCTACTCGCCCAAACACCTATGCAGGGCTTTCACCGCGCGCTTCGGTACGGCGCCTTTCGAGTACAAGCGTTCCCTTGCCATGAAGAGCGCCGAACAGTTGCTTGCCATGACTACCTACCCCATTAAGCAGGTGGCCGAGGCTGTTGGCTACCCCGACCTGTACCACTTCTCAAAGATCTTCAGCGCATGGACGGGCATGCCCCCGGGCAGGTTCAGGGCGCAAGACTATTCCGGCGCGTTGCCCGGGATTGTACCGATACGAAAATAATTGAAACGCCATGCCCATCCATCCTCGATGGAGGGTATGGCGTTTCGCTATCTCGCCGAACGGCTTACTACCAACCTGGCGCGTACGCGAAAACGCCTAGCGCCGTCAAATGCCAAACGAGGAATATCGTCACGAGGAATATTCCGATGAAAACCCGGCCGGTCATCCGGAAAAAGTACGTATAGATGCTTCCCGCAAACGGCCAAAAAACCAGAAGCGGAATATACAGGATGGTCATTAAATTCAACAACCTTTTTCCCCGGAGCAACATACGGTTCATAGAGGACAATCGCTCCAGGGTGTTCTTGAACGCGCAGCAATGGCAGACATTGGAATGCATAATCGAATGCGAGGATACGAGCGCTAATATGGTTTTTTTCGCAAAACAACTCGGATTGCCGAAAAGTACTTTTTCCAAGAATGTGAAATTGCTTGTCGCCCAGGGTCTTGTCGAAAGATATCAGCACGTCAACAACCGAAAGAATATTGTTCTTAAGCCATCCGAAAAAGGACGGGCGTTATACGCGAAGAATAGCGCAATTATTTTGAATTCCGGCTGGAAGGACGCGTTCGCCGTTTTGGAGGACCTTCCGGATGAAAGCCTCTTCCTCGTCGTCAAATTCATGGAAAAACTCGCCGCCGATCTCGAGCCGGAAAACAACAAAGTATTCGAACTAATGAAGCTTCCATAGGTTATGATCAGCGTCAGGAAGCAGTCGCATCCACGACGAATTGTGAGACGGTACCATGGAAACAAAAACCCATCAAAGCAATGGAATCACCGTTCTGGAAATCAGCCCAAACGAGATGCTGATCAATACTGCCCGGGACTTATTGGATGGGCGCTCAATTGAAATAACGTATCCCAGGGGCAGACCCCAGGTACACCCAACGATGCTTGGACCTGACAACCTGCGGTTGCAGGTCAAGCTGGATGTGGGCCTCCCACATTCAAGTATTGAGCTGCAAAAGTTGGAATAGGCTCAGACGATGGTGCTCCTCCTTTACCAACCAAGCGCCACTACAACCAGGAAACCGCCTGCGTGGCCGACATCGCCTATGACGCGTTCGGGCAGTGAACCTATGTCGAATACGGCAACTGCACGAGGATGAGCTACGCGTACGACCAGAACCGACGCTGGCTGGACACGATCCATGATCGCGACCGCTACAGCCTGGCCCTGCAGGCCATGGAGTATTCCTTCGACTCAATGACCTTTATGCTTTTCTTTTTTCTTCATTTTCCTGTTCGAGTATTTTCCCGTTTTCTCGCGTTCTTTTTCGGTTGTATCCAGCTTCTTTTTTTCATGCGAATGTATAGATTGCAATTCTTTGAATATTTCCCGTGATTTACTTGTTATCCTGTGTTCTTCCTTGATCGTTCTCTTCTTTTTGATTCTTACGGGTTGTTTGCTT
>CAZKJA010000059.1:0-14148 GCA_964552925.1 uncultured Treponemataceae bacterium | reverse complement strand
TAAATAAGCCGAGACCGGGAATCGTATCGCAGTCCGCTTCCAGCGGACACGTTCAATAAACTTCCATACGATGCGGCGCGTAGCGCCGTACCGAGAGAGCGTCCCAAGCGGTAGCGTAGGGCGCGGCGCATGGAGGCGCCGCGAGCGAACGAGGCGGCCTGTAAGCCCTTGACAGGAAGTCAAGGGCTGGAGGGGATTCCCGGTCTCGGCTAAAAAGCCATCCGCCCCTGAATTGACCATTGACTCCCTTGCTTGATGATTGCGGATGCCCATGATCGCGGCTCAATACGTTAAAATATCCTGACTTCATGATATTGACAGCATAACACCCGTAACCTACGCTTTAAATGCGCCGGCGTTGTCTGAAGGTAGGGTGGGCATGGTCGTTTCGTTTACGGATTGTGCTGGAGTGCAGGGGAAAAAAGAACTCCGGGATAAACTGCAAGCAACGGAGATAGCAGTTCCTGCCATCCACCAAGCTCCTGGGCTTCGATGCCGGACCGTCGAGAATCGAGGGTACAATTGAGCTTCCCCAGGAAAACTGAAGTCGTCAGGGAATTGGAAAAGTCAGCCTCCTACATTTCCGGCTTTGACGAGATCCTTCTCGGAGGTTTGCCACAGGGGCGGACAACGCTGATTCAGGGCAGCCCTGGAACCGGCAAGAGCATCATCGGCCTCGAATTCCTGTACCGCGGCGCCTTGGCAGGAGAACCCGGTGTGCTGATCACCTTCGAGGAACGCGCTGCCTCCATCCGGCGCAATGCCAGTACACTGGGCTGGGATCTGGAAGCGCTGGAAGCAGCCGGCAGATTGGCAATCATCGAGGTCCGGATGGACCCCGGCACCATCGTCTCCGGCGACTTCGACCTGCACGCACTTCTTGCGATCGTGGAGGGAAAATCCCGGGCCATAGCCGCCAAGCGCATCGTGTTCGACGCCCTGGACATCCTTATGCGGCTTTTTGACAATCCCGGCCGGGAACGCAACGAAATGTATTTCCTCAATGACTGGCTGCTGGACCATGGGATGACGACGATACTGACGGTAAAGGCTTCGGACAACCAGTACCTGGTAGACAGGTACGAGTTCCTGGAATTCATGGCAGACTGTGTCATCAGGCTGATCCAGCGCCCGGAGGCCTGGGTGTCGACACGGGAGTTGCAGGTCATAAAATACCGGGGCTCTGACTTCAGCAGGAATGCCTATCCCTTTGTCATCCAGTCAGGGGGCATCAGCGTTATCCCCATCTCCGGTTTCGGACTCCAGCACCGCGCAATGGGCATGCACGTTTCGACCGGAATCGAAGCACTAGACCATGTGCTCGGCGGAGGCTTCCGTCTTGGCTCAGGGGTACTTATTTCCGGCTCTTCCGGCACGGGCAAAACCACCTTGGCCAACACCATAGCAAAGGCAGCCTGTGACCGCGGTGAAAAAGTCCTGTTCATGGGCTTCGAAGAGTCCGAGGAAGCCATGGTCGCAACCATGCTCATCCCCGGGATCGACCTGGGACCAGCCTTGAAAAACGGACTCCTCAAGATCATCACCGCCATGCCCGAAGCCTTCGGCACGGAGAAGCACCTGATCCGGGCATTCAAGGCAATAGAGGTCTTCAAGCCTGCCCATGTCATCGTCGATGCCATCTCGTCCTTCGAGCGCATGGGCTCAACGCGGGCATCCTTTGAATTCGCGATGCGTCTGGCCAACCGCTGCAAGGACGAGGGCATTACCCTCATCATGACCAACCAGAGCAAAGGCGGCTCCGACGACCGGGTGTCCATCAGCGGTATCGGCATATCATCGATAATCGACGCACTCGTGTGGCTGCGCTTTGTAGAAGACGGGAACAGGCTCAAGCGGACCCTCTTGGTCATCAAGTCCCGGGGATCCAAGCACTCCAGCCAGTACCATGACTTCATCATCTCCGACCATGGGATAAGGCTTGTAGAAGAAGCAGCCGACACCGATTCTGGAACCCCGGGCAAAGATCAACAATGAAGACAGAGCCTGTACCCGAAGCCGCAGGAAAGGCGCGTTACATTCTCAGGCTCTATGTCACGGGCGCCGAGGCAAATTCCCTGATAGCCCGCCGGAATCTCAAGGACTTTTGCAAAGAATACCTCAAGGGCAGATGTGATGTCACCGAGGTGGACGTGCTGGACAACTTCGAATCGGCCCTGAAGGATGGCATCTTCATGAGCCCCGCCCTGGTCCTCGTATCTCCGGAGCCCAGGGTCGTCATAGTCGGCAACCTCGGCGATACGGCCAAAGTGCTGTCAGCCCTCAGGCTGAAGGGCTGATATGGAACCCGGATCTGATTTCCAGGAACAGCTCCAGAGGCTCAAGGAGATGATAGAGGCCCTCCGCAACCAGGAAGTGGACTCAGTAATTGGCTCCAGACATGTGCTTCTGCTCCGGAAAAAGGAGACGGAAGTAGCCCTCACCGAGCAACGGAACTGCCTGGAAAGACTGCTTGCAGAACGCACCACACTCCTGGAGGAACTGCGCCACCATCGGGACCATCTTGAAGGCCTGGTCAGGGAACGGACCAGGGAGCTTCGGAACCTCTCGCATCGCCTCATCACTGCACAGGAGGATGAACGCAACCTCATCGGCAACGAGCTCCACGACCAGATCGGCCAGCACCTCACCTACACCACGCTGCTACTGGACCAACTGGCACACAAGCACGGATTGAAGGAATCGCCTGAGCTCCTGTCTGCCAGAGGCGCGGTGCAGGACGCCATAGGCAATATCCGGAACCTTTCCAACCTGCTGTCTCCCCGCTTGCTCCGCAGCAGCGGCCTTATCGTCGCGCTTGACTCCCTCATCGAGGAGTACACCCGGAACACCCGTATCCCTGTCGGGTTCCACCACGAGGTCGACCTCGATGCCCTCTCGAAGGAACTTGCCTTGGCCTGCTTCAGGTTGATCCAGGAGTCCCTGACCAACATCGCCCGCCATGCCAAGGCCGGCAGGGTGGAAGTGAGCCTATCGTCAACAAAGGACAAACTGCACCTTGAGATCTCCGATGACGGAGTCGGTTTTGACATCATGAAAATGGAACACTCCACGGGCCTGACCGGCATGAGGGAACGCGCCCTGGCGCTGGGCGGGGAGCTGGTAATCAAGTCGACGCCGGGCAAGGGGACCCGCATTGCAGCGGACTTCCTCCTTGCAAGGAACGGTAACCGATGATCACCATCGTACTCGTGGACGACCATACCCTGATCAGGCAAGGCGTAAGGAGCCTCCTTGAGCTGGAACCGGATCTCAAGGTGATCGGGGAGACCAGTAACGGCAGGGATGGCATAGAACTCGTCGCACAGCTGGTCCCGGACATCCTGGTGTCGGACCTGGTGATGGATGGCCTGAACGGGTTCGAAGTGACCAGGGAGGTATCAAGACGGGTTCCAGGAACCAGGACGATCATCCTCTCGATGTACGGCGACCCGGTCTACATCAAGCATGCCTTGAAGGAAGGCGCAAAAGGCTGGGTCCTCAAAGGCAACAGCATCGATGAGCTGATCGCCGCCATCCGCGAGGTCCACCTTGGTGGAAGCTATGTGAGCCCCAAGGTCGACTGATAAAAGGCAAGATACCGCGAACGCCCCTGTCCGTCCGGATGGATTTGGAAGACATCGCAGCACCTTGCAGCCCGGGAAGGCATGTATGACGCCTGGAGCTGGCGGAGGCAGCCCCCAAGTCCTGGGACAGGTGCGTTCCGAGACTCGCAGGACCGCGGGGGTGCGGGAGTATCCCCCGCCCTGCCAATGCGAGGGCTGGAGAGGATTCCCGGTCTCGGCTAAAAAGCCATCCGTCCCTTTGGGGCGGGTGGCTTTTTAAAAAAGCCGAGACCGGGAATCGAACCTATCCTGGCAACCCCGGGAAATCGAAGCCTATCCGTTTCTGGAGTAAAGCGGCTTGGGATAGCGCGGCTTTGGTCATCGCTTCCGCTATCCTCCCCGGTTTGCCGATGCCTTCCCATCCGATGGCGAGCCTGTTCTTCAGGAGCACCTCGTACGACTCGGCCGATTCATGCGTGGTGTCCTGCCATAGAGTTCCCGCCGAGGCCAGGGCATCCAGCCGGTCGAAGGTGTTCGTCTGCCTGAGGCCCGCCCCCGTCGCGTACACCCGCGCGAAGGCGGGGAAGAGTCCCGCCGCTTCTTTCGCGCCAGCCGGATCGGCTACGGGCGCGCCTGGTATCCTGAGCTTGCGGGCACCGTTGGCGAGGTGGACGAGGAAGGAAGGCGTCCGCGCGACAGCCGACTCGAAGCTGCCGCGGATCGAGGCGACGAGTTCGGCGGATCCAGCGACCGGCCGGATGTCGATGAGTGCGTTCAGGTTGACGATGCGCTCGGATTCGGGCTCCTCCACCCAGCGTGCGTACCGGGCTTCCCATTCCGTCCGGGGGGCGCACCAGTCGGGGTTACGTGCCATCAGCCCATGCTTGCATTTCGGTATGCCTATCCGCTCCAGCGAGCCGCACAGGAACTCTCCAAGTCCGAGGAACCATTGGCGTTCCGTAGCGCAATCCCCGCTGGTCGGATCGAAGACTATAGCGTTGTCCTGGTCAGACCCGGGGAGCATCTCGCCTCGTCCCGCGCTTCCCAAGGCGACGAATGCCCAGGGACACGGAGCCTCGCCGAAACGATTCCGGCCCAGCCAGGCGAGCTTCCGGACAGCAAGGTCGTGGACCTCGGTGATAAGGCGGACGGTATGTTTCGCCTTGGCGCCCGCAGCGTCCATCGTCCTGACCTGTTCGAGGATGGATTGCCTGCAGTCGGCCAGGTCCTCGACCGATGTTGCTTTCCCGATCCGCGCGAGGGTTGCGGACAGCTTGTCCTCAAGGAGCCTTTCAAGTCCGGTCCGGTTGACGATCTTCGTAACCGAACCGTCAGCGCTTTCCACCGCGGCCCAATTGGATCCCGAATCCATGAGTGTGGTTCTCGCCCCCGCCATGCTAGCCGTCCCGTCGATCAACAGGAGCGGAGCGTCCATCACGCGGAACACCGGCGACTGCGGGTCGACGCCCTCCGCGACGACCCGCCGGCATAGCTCGCGTTCGGAGACAGATCCCAGCGTCCGGCCGGCATTGTCGATTACGAGCGCGACGCCGGCGTCCTGGTTGGCCATCGCCGCGGCGGCTTCGCGCATCGATGATCCCGGCCCACAGACCGCGGGCGAGACGGCGATGCCCGACACCGGTTCCAGCGCGGCGAGTCGCCTGGCCGCGGATTCAGCGGCTGCTTCACGGGCGACGGCCTCGCGCCTGGAGTCGTCGTTTCGTTCCTTTGCGACCGCGTACCCGCCTTCCTCCCGTATCGCCAGCATCACGCCTTCCCTGCCGCCCAGGCCGAAACCGGTGGCGGAAACCATCGCGCCCAGCCGCGTCGAAGCCTTGCGGGCGAGCGAGCAGGAGAACGGGCGGGGGAGGACCTCGGCCAGTGTGGCATCCGGTACCAGCGACCGCAGGAAACCGGCGGATTCCTCGGTCCCGTCGAGGAATGGTATAAGGACGTCGTCAATTGACAGCAGCAGGAATTCGTGCTCGGAATAGCCGGTCATCTCGAGCAGCGCCGAGTTGGCGAAGGTGAAGGCTCCGTCCATGACGATAGCCATTCCCTCGCGGGAAGCCTCGACGAGCACGCGGTACCGTTCGCGCGATTCGCTGACCGCGGACTCGGCCGACTGCCTCGCCTTCTCGGCCGCGAGGCCTTGCTGGACCATGAAGGCCAGGAGCACTGCGAGTATCGCGGAGACCCCGGTCGCGACCAGGACTATCTTGTTCGTCAGGGACGATATCTCGGCGTTGACGTCGTCGAGGTACACCCCGGTGCCGAGGATCCAGTCCCATGCCGGAAAGCGCGTGACGAACGACAGCTTGGGAACGATGTTGTCCTCTTCGTCCTCCCATTGCCAGAGGTATTCCACGTACCCTTCCCCGGACACGGAGGTGGCTCGTACGAACTCGACAAAAACGGGCAGGCCCCGGGCGTCCCTGAACTCCCTCAAGTCCTGGCCGTCAAGCTCGGGGCGGTACGGATGCATTACCATGCGTGGAAGGGTGTCGGTGATCCACAAGTAGTCCTTCTTGAGCGGTCCGTACCTGATATCCCTGATGCGGGCGGTGGCTTCGCGCTGGGCGGATTCAAGATCCAGGCGGCCGGCACGGACGTCGCGCTCGTACTCGTCGAGGATGCTGACCACGGATTCGGCGATTCCCTGTATTGTCTCCTTCTTGTGCTCGAGGAGCATGCCGTGGACCTGTGGGATAACGATTGCGAACATCGAGACGACGAACAGCGTGATGACGGCGAGGGCGGGGATCGCGACGCGCGCGGGACCGGAGGCTCCGCGGTGCGAAGGCCCGGACCGTCGAGGTTTCCCCTCGGGCTCCACGGCTCCGGTTCCTTGTACAGATTCCGGGCGGGCGGTGGGGCCGGTGCCGCCAATTATGCTTTCGCGGAAGGCTTGCCATTGTCCTCCATCCATCTCGACGACGCCCCGGGGGCCTGCCGAGCCTGGCTCGTGGAGGTCGCTGCCCGCGGAAACGGCCAAGCCGCGGCTCGATGCGAGGCCGAGCAGCATCGCCCTCTCTTCCTCGGTGTAGGCCTCGTAGATCGCTTCGATCCCGTCGAGACCGGCGGGCGCGAGTTCGTCGAGCAGCCTGCCGAGCGTCGCGGGATCGCGCGAGACGGTGAGGGGATGCGCGAGGTATGAAGCGGCGCCGCAGCCGCGAATGCCGGCGATAAGGTCGACCGCCCACGGGACCGCCGGATAGCCCGGCCGGTGACCGTTCGCCGTGGTGTCGCGTTCCGTCAACCCGCCTGAGCCGGCGAGACCCGCGCCCCACCTGCCTCCGGTTTGCGGCGGCAGGAGCGCCGCGAGTTCCGGTCGGATCGGCCCCGCGCTGTAGGCGAGGATGTGCAGTTCGCCGAAGCTCGAGCGCGCGGTGAACTCGACGCCGTCGACGCAGGCTACGCCACGGCGGGCCAAGGCCGCGCGGAATACGGCCGAACCCGCGCACGTGTCGTGGTCTGTAAGCGCCGCGTACCGCGCGCCGCGCGACGCGAGGTAGGCCGCCAGACGCTCAGGATCGAGGGTCCCGTCGCTGCAATTCGAGTGGGCGTGAAAATCGACTCTCGGCATGCGCTGTCCCCCGGGGAAAACAAGGGCCGCCCGGCTCGGACGGCCCCGATGGCGGTCAAGCCTCCGAATCGGCCTTCCTGTCCCTCTTGGTCAGGAGCGACACGACGACTATCGTCAGGAATGACAGCGGGATCGAGATGATGCCCGGGTTCTTGAGCGGCACGAGGGCTGTCGCCGGGTCGAGCCCGTAGAGTTCGTACATAGTCGGCGAGAAGAGTATAAGGCCTACGGAAGATACGATGCCGACGATGATCGACGCGGTGATGCCGACGGCGGTCGTCCTCTTCCAGAACAGCATCATCACTATCGAAGGCAGGTTGGCCGACGCCGCGACGGCGAACGCCAGTCCGACGAGGAACGAGACGTTTATCCCCTTGAACACGATGCCCAGAGCTATCGCTATGAAGCCGACCACGAAGGCGGAAACCTTGCCGGCCATCACCTTCTGCCTATCGTTCTTGATGACGTGGCCGAAGCGGTCCATAAGGTCGTGGGCGACGGCCCCTGACGCCGCGATTATAAGGCCGCTCACGGTGCCGAGCACTGTCGCGAAGGCGATGGCCGAGATCATCGAGAACAGGAAGGTGCCGAATGTCTTGGCCAGGAGCGGCGCCGCCATGTTGCTGTCGGTCAGGTTGAGCGTGTTGTTCGTCATCGCGCCGAGGCCCATGAACAGCGTGAGGACGTAGAATGTGCCGATAGCGGCAATCGCGACTATCGTCGACTTGCGCGCGGCCGCCTGGCTCGGGACGGTGTAGTAACGTATCAGGATGTGCGGGAGGGCCGCCGTGCCCAGGAAGAGCGCGAGCATAAGCGAAATGAAATCGAGCCGGTCGAGCGGGGTTCCCTCGACCTTGAAGTTGAGCCCGGGCCGCATTATCCGGTTGCCGGCGGTCGGTTCGGAGTAATATACGCTGACCTTGGAATTGCCGTCGGTGAACTTCGCTTCCTTCCAGCGGCGCACGACGCTGTCCTTGTCTCCAATAAGCGCCAGGAAGCGGAAAACCCCGACCGGTCCGGTCTTGGCACCGGCGCCCGATTTGCCGTCGATCTTCTCCATCGAACCGACAAGGAGCAGCTGGTTCGCGGCGGAGGCCGGCGAGCCGTTGATAAGCTTGGTCCCGTCTGCCCTGGTCACCGCGTCCTGAGCTTCCTCGAGAACTATTCCGGAACCCTTCGGCACTATCCGCCACCAACGTTCCGACCCGCCCTTCTCGAGCTTCGCGAAGCGGAGGCTTTTCACGTCCTTGCGTGCGACGACCTTGTACGAAGCGTCTGCGACGGTGACGGTGCCGCCGGCTTCGCTCGCCTCGAGCGTGACCCAGGTCTTGAACGGCACCTTGCCGCCCTGGTCGGGCTCTGTCGACAAGCCCCGGTACAAGAGCGATATCGTGAGCACCAGCGAGAAGACTATAAGCAGGGTTCCCTTGATGAACTGCACGTACGTCGTCGAGGTCATGCCGGCGGTAGCGACTATAGTGATGACGATTACGCCGACGAGGATGACGCCGACGTAGTGGGGCAGCCCCAGGAGCGGCGTGACGAGGCTTCCGGCGCCTACCATCTGCGGGATGAGGTAGAACAGCGATACTATCAGCGTGCTTATGGCCGCCGTCAGCTTGATGCCGCGGTGGTCGAAGCGCGCGTCGAGGGCGTCGGTGAAGGTGTACTTCCCGAGGCGCTTGAGCGGCTCGGCGACAATGAACAGCGCTACTATCCAGCCGGCCAGGTAGCCTATCGAATACAAAAAGCCGTCGTAGCCCGCGGTCGCTATCATGCCGCAGATGCCCAGGAACGAGGCGGCTGAAAGGTAGTCGCCGGCGAAGGCTATGCCGTTTACCGACCAGTGGATGTTGCCGCCTGCGGCGTAGTAGCCGCTCGCCGACTTGGCCTTGGCCGCGAACCAGAACGATATCGCCAGCACGAGGCCGACGATGACGACGAAAATCGCGATGGGGAGGAATCCTGCCGCGCTCATGGCTTGGCCCCTTCCGTCATCGCGCGCTCGCGGGCGGTGCAGGCGGCGTTGTAGATAAGCGCCATTATGAGCGCGACGACTATGAGCCCGAAGCCGTAGACTACAGCCAGGTTCAAGCCGGCGAAGATTACCGCTTCCATGGTGCGGGGGCTGGCCACGTTGATCGCGGTGAATGCCGCATAGATGATCGCGTAAATGAAGAACATGTTGACGCCTAGGCGCCGCTTCCAGGCGAAGGACGGATCCTTGCCGGTTTCTTTGGCTGCTGGTTCGTGGAGCATGATTACCTCGTGCACAAAAGGATTGCGCGTCGTCGGGAACCCGTTGCGGGGAAGGCGGCGAGGGCTAAAGAGGCAGGATATGATTCCTCACCACGGAGGTCAAGGGGAGCTTGCTCCACTGAGCATCGGCAACACCTTCTGAATCGTCAGCGGAGCCGAACCCTCGTAGTGGTTGTTTATATTCAGGTACACCGTCGTGCCGATGTACAGCTTGCCCGTGCGCGGACTTGCCGGCCGGTCTCCCTTCACGCCAGGTCTATCCATGTTCCCCCTGCCTTCGAGGACGCTAGTGCCGCGTACATGAACTCGATGCCCTTGAGACCGTCGACCGACGTGGGGAAGTAAAGCGCGAGCGGGTCAGCCTTGCCGCCGGCTATGGATGCGGCGATCGCCTCGGCGGCGTCTGAGTACAAGTTGGCGAAGGCGCCGGGGAAGCCCTCGGGGTGTCCCTTGACTATGCGGCACGCGCGTGCGGCCAGCGGCAGCGTTCCGGGGCCGTTGGGAGTGAACACCTGGGCCGGCGCGTCGAGCGGAAAATATTCGAGCCTCTGCGGCATCTCCTGCCGCCATTCGAGGGTTCCAAGCGAGCCGCACACGCGTATCTTCAGGTTGTTCTCGATGCCCGCGGCCGCCTGCGTCGCGAGGAACATCGCCGGCGCGCCGTTGCTGAGCCTGAGCATAGCGCCGGCGTAATCATCGACACCCTGGCCGGGGACCACGGTGCCTACCTGGGCGCACACGGATTTCACCTCGAGGCCCGTGATGAACCGCAGGAGGTTGTGGGCGTGCGTGCCAATGTCGCCCAGCACCAGGGACGGGCCGGATTTGGCGTGGTCGTACTTCCAGGCCCTGGGCATGTCCGCCGTCACTTTCCGCGGAACGGCCCTGCCGCCCTGGACGTATTCAACCTGGACCATGCGCGGCTCGCCAAGCATGCCGCCGGCTACCATCTCCCTGGCCTGGCGGACCAAGGGGTAGCCGGTGTAGTTGTGCGTGAGGCAGAACACCTTGCCGCTGGCGAGCGCCGCCGCGTGCAACGCCCGGGCGTCCTCGAGCGTGTTCGTCATCGGCTTGTCGCATATCACGTGGAATCCGGCCGAGAGCGCGGCCATCGCGTAAGGGAAGTGACCGTCGTTCGGCGTCATGATGGCGACTACGTCGACGCCGTCCGGGCGGCTGCTCTCCATGGCGAGCATTGCTTCGACGGTGGCATAGCGCCGGTCCGGGTCAAACCCCATTTCCGCGCCGACTCGGACGGCTTTTTCGTGATCCGATGAACTGACGCCGCAGACGAGTTCGTAGCGGTCGTCCATCCGCGCCGCCATGCGGTGCATCCCGCCTATGAAGCTTCCGGGAGCTCCTCCTATCACCGCAAGGCGTAGTCTGCGCCCGAGAATTTCTATCACCGGATTCGCCGTCATCGTTGTGCCTTTCTACTAGTTCCTCGAAGCTTGTTTCTGGGTGGCTGAGGGTACCACTGAAGGTATATCCTGCCCCCTACCTATGCTTCCCGTGGTGTCGAATGGCGGCCAGACACAAGCTTCGAGGAACTAATCATTGTCTACCGTAGATCAAGTCGAGCAATCTGGTTACTTCGAGCCCCGCCGCTCCGTCCACTCCGGGCTGCCTTTGTTCGGATACCGCCTGTATGAAGTCTTCCACCAAGGGCAGGTGGACGTTCGCCAGTGCCTCGAAACGCTCGACGGTGACCTGCCCCGGATCCCGGATGCTTCTGAGGTGCAGTTCCGTGCCGTTGAGGACCGGCACGTGCACGTTTCCTTCCGTGCAGAAAATGTCCAGCGTGTCCGCGCTCATCCCCGGCGCGTGGGAGCTGGCGAGTACACCCGCCGCGCCGCTTTCGAACTCGAAGGTGGCGATGGCGGTGTCTTCAACCTGCCGTTTGTATCGGGCGTTGGAGAGCGAGCCCCTTGCCCGGCGCACGGACCCGAGCAGGTGTGTGAAGACTTCTATCCTGTGGCAACCCATGTCCATCATCGGCCCTCCGCCGGATTTCTCCGGTTGCATGAGCCAGTAGCGCGGCTGGTTAGGCATGGGGTTGATTGGTTCGAAATTGTCGCTCCGGATGTAAACTGCGTGTCCCAGGTCTCCCGATTGCAGGATGGCCTTGATGCGCTTGACGATAGGGTAGAAGCGGCGGTAATAGGCTACGCCGAGCGCGACCTCGAACTCCCTGGCGGCGTTCAACATCCTGGTAGCCTCGTGTCTGTTCATTGCCATCGGCTTCTCGCAGAGTACATGCTTGCCGGAATGGATGGCCGCCAGGCTCTGGTCGGCATGCATGTACACGGGGCTGGCGATATACACGGCATCAATGTCATCCCTGGCGACGAGGGCTTCCCAACGTTTTTCGGCGAAAGGGATGCCGAACTTCCTGGCGCAGTCATCGAGCAGCCTCGGGTTCTGCCGGCTGACGGCCACGAGGCTCGAACCTTGCGCGGATTGCAGGGCGGATATTACCCGCTTGGCCGCGATGTCACCGCAACCTATGATTCCCCATCTGAGCATCGACGAGCTCCTGTGCCTTGGGCGCTTTTATTTGAATGTTTTAGTCGATACGGTCCGCCAAAGCGTTCCGCGATTGTAACCTCATCAGGACGGCAGGTGCAATATTGCTTCGCCGGCTTTATTGAATCGCTCCATTGCGATCTTGCCGGTCCGTATCGATTCGACTATCCGGTAGGATTCCAAAAGGTTGAACGCGTTGTCGACCGCGCTGGTCTCCCCCGTCACCTCGAGTATCCACAGGTCCTGATACGAATCGATTATCCTCGCCTGTAGCGCGGTGACGATCTGCAGTATCTCTCCCCGTTGGTCGGCGCTCACCTTGAGCTTGATCAGCGCGTGTTCCCTCTCGACGCCGTCTTCCTTCTTTATGTCCCAGACCTTGATTACATGGACCACCTTTTGCAGCTGTTTCCTCACCTGTTCCAGCACCTGGTCGTTGCCCTGCACAACGATTGTGAACCGGCTTTTCCCCTTTTTTTCCGTGTGTCCCACCGTGAGGCTCTCTATGTTGAAGCCGCGGCGCGAGAACAAGCCGGATATCCTCGTCATGACGCCAGGCGTATCGTCGCAGAGTATCGATATCGTGTGCTTCATTTTGCACCGCCTTCTTCCATGAATGATGTGAGGTTCCCGCCGGTGACCATCGGCAGGACGTTTTCTCCCTGGGTGATGACGCAGTCGATGATATACGGCCCCGGCGTCCGCTCCGCCTTGTCAAGCTCGCTCGCTACCTCGTCCAGGCTTCTTGCGGTGCCTCCGGAAGCGCCCATCGCTACAGCAAGGGCCGCGTAGTCGGCGCCGTGGGCGAAGTCGCTGACCTGGTACCGCTTCCCATAAAACGCGTCCTGGAGCTGGTGGATCATCCCCAGCTGTGCGTCGTTCATCACAAGCACCGTCACCGGCAGGCGGTTCTCCGCCGCCGTCACGATCTCCTGGCAATTCATCAGGAAAGAGCCGTCGCCCGATATCAGGAAAATCCTCGTGTCTGGTCGGCCGAAGGCTGCCCCGATCGCCGCGGGCAAGCCGAAGCCCATCGTCCCGAGACCCCCCGAGGTGATGAATTGCGCCGTCGGCGAAGCGGCAAGGTAGTGGGCGGCGAATATCTGGTGACGCCCGACGTCCGTCACCACCGGAGATCCTTTCAGCCTTGGCTGTAGTATGCCCAGGATACGGGGGATAGAGAATTCGTATCTGGACCCCGGCAACGGGTGTTCATCCCTGAGTTTCGATACTGTGCCGAGCCACTCTTCGCGCCGGGTTTTCTTTACTAGGAGCGCGAGGTCCCGCACGATCTGGCCGGCGTCCCCGACGATCGGCAGGAACGAAGGGACGTTCTTGCTTATCTCGGCCGGGTCGATGTCCACGTGGATGATCTGGCAGTTCCCGGCGAAACTCGCCAGGGGGCCGGTCGAGCGGTCGCCGAAGCGGGTGCCGACGGAGAGCAGCACGTCGGCGCTCGATACCGCGGTGTTGGCCGCCACCTGCCCGTGATAGCCGTACAGGCCCAGGTAGTTCGGGTGGCCGTTCGGGAAGAAGCTCTTGCCCATCAGCGTGGTGACGACGGGGATGTCCGCCTTCTCGCTGAGCGCGAGGAGTTCCCCCGCGCCGGCGGCGCCGCCCCCCGCGATTATGAGCGGCCGCTTGGCCTGGTCGAGGAGCTTGGCGGCTTTCTTGATTTGCCCCGGGTGGCCCTTGGTCGTCGGATTGTAGCCTTCGAGCGACAGGGCCTTCGCCGCGTGCTTCGGGAATTCCGCGAGGAGCAGGTTTTTGGGAATGTCGACGAGCACCGGCCCCTTTCGACCCGAGCCCGCTATGTAGAAGGCCTGCTCCACCGTCGGCGATATATCCTCGGCGCGCTGCACCAGATAGTTGTGCTTGGTGATGGGGAGCGTTATGCCGGTTATGTCGACTTCCTGGAACGCGTCGTTGCCTATCATCGACTGCGGCACCTGTCCCGTGATGGCGACGACTGGCGATGAATCCATGAAGGCCGTCGCTATCCCGGTGACAAGGTTTGTCGCCCCCGGGCCGCTCGTCGCCATGCAGACGCCGGTCTTGCCCGTGGCCCTCGCGTATCCGTCGGCCATGTGGGCGGCCCCCTGTTCGTGCCGCGAAAGGATGTGCCGTATCGACGACCGGGCGAGCGCGTCGTAGATCGGCAGCGTGGCCCCTCCCGGATACCCGAATATGTACTCGACCCCCTGTGCCTCCAGC
>CAZKJA010000058.1:0-14160 GCA_964552925.1 uncultured Treponemataceae bacterium | reverse complement strand
CGATCCAGAGCCGGACATCCTTCGCCAGACCCGCCCTGGGGGGGTCGACCACCACGTGGTCGAAGCGGATGCGCGCCTGGGTCGACCTTGTCCAGTCCTCGACGCTCATCGCTGTAAAATCGGCGTGCTTGCCTACATTCGAGTACGCGTACGCCACCGCGTGCTGGTCCTGCTCGACGCAGGCCAGGCGGCCGAAGGTATCCTTGAGGAACACGCCGAACAAGCCGACGCCGCAATACAGGTCGGCTGCCCTCGAACCGGCCAGGCCCTCGCACACCGCGGGCACAAGGGATTCCACCATGCCTAGATTGCTCTGGAAGAAGCCTCCCAGATGGAAACGCAGCGGCCTTTCGCGGATATCGACGGTCACCTCGCTGTCGGGTCCTTCCAAGTATACGGAATCACGGTAGCCGAAGGCGAGGAAGCGATCCTTGCCCGCCATGAAGGGCGCCATCCTCGACCATGCGGCGCCCCTTCCCGCGTTCTCCAGCCAGGCCGCGAGAGGAGGAACAAGTATCGGGCAACTTCCTACGGGCAGGATAGCCGACGAGGAAGCGCGCGCGTAGCCTGGTTCCCTGTCCTGGTCGAAATGGAATTGCGCCCTGTTGCGGTAGCCCAGCGGCTCGGACTCGACGATGCCGAGACCTTCGGCGCCGAAGTCCCCGGGCTCCGAAAGGCCGCCGGTCCGTCGCCACGAGTCGCGGAGTATTCCAAGCTTGGCCTCGAGCTGGGCCTTGTACGACAGGTGCATAAGGTTGCATCCGCCGCATTCCCCGTAGTACTTGCAGGCGGGCTCGACGCGGTCTGGTCCCGGAGTCAATATATCGACGATGACGCCGCGAAGATAATCGGGTTTGCCCTCCACGATCCGGACCGACAATTCGTCGCCAGGCGCGGCGAACGGCACGAAGACCGCGCGGCCCTCATGCCTTCCCAGACCGTCTCCGCCCGGGACTATCCGGTCGATCCTGAGCGTCAGGATCGTCGCCGCACAAGGCGGCGCCGCACGCAGCGGCGGCGCACGCGGCGGGACGGTCAGGCTCGCGGCCGGCGTCATCGTTTGAGCACCTTGATCATGTACAGCTTTATGTATTCTTCGAGCGCCGTGTGGTTCCTTATCTGCAGCAGGTTCGGCCGGTCGGCAAGGGTTGCCGCCATCGCCTCTATCCGCTCCTTGGTAAAGCTCGACGGACGCATCGAACGAAGGGCATTACGAAGGAAATCGCGCACGAGGGAATTGATATCCTCGGTCAGGTTGGCCTTGGACACCGGATCGAGCAACGTGTTCCAGCGCGAGTTGAGGGAAGCCAGAGAATCCTCGAGCGACATGCCTTTTGGCACCAGGCGCTTCTCGGCCTCCCGCGCGGCCTGGCTGAATTCCAATGCCCGCGAATTGACCGCTTGCGCGCCGGCTTTCCCGGAGGAATCCAGCCTGGGAGGCGGCGCGACCGCGGCGCGTCCAGCCGAGCCTCGCTTCGAACGTTTCTTGAACAAGGCGATAAACCAGCTGATAATCGGTACTGTGTACCAGAACGGCAACAGCATGCGGACATCGGAGAGAAGGCGCTTCCGGTCCAGATCGAGAAGGACGGAATAGCTGGCGACCCTGTTGTCGCCAAAACAACGGTCCAGATCGTCCGTCGCCTCCCCACGGAACTCCTGATAGACGAGAGGCGCGAGGGCGGTGGACAGGATCGACGTCAACAGCGGCGCATGGACCGCGATCCGGCGCTCGAGTTCGGTATTGAAGGCCGCATTGTCTTCCATGGCGAGGACCGAGCCGAACTCCCCGAGGATCTCGCGCCAATCCCTGGTTATCGATGTCTTGACAAGCGCGCGCGCATCCTTCAAGGCCTTTACTAGATACGGAAGAAACTTGTCCTTGGCTATCAGCCGCCCGGCTCCCTGGACCGAACCAATCGCCAGGATCTCAGGCATGGTGCCGGCGACGGCTTCGGTGGTCTTCTGCTTCATCCACTGTTCCAGTTCCTCACGGGAGTACTTGCCGAGCAACGGATGACCTTGGCCGTCCCGGAATTCGACGACATCGTCCATTGTGTACATGTGCGGAGGCTTGCGCAGCTGGACCATAAGCGATTTGAACGCCGATTCGCGTTCCTGCTCCCGCTGGCTCTTGCCCCTGTAATGGTTGTTGTACACATCGACGAGGTACGAAGCCTGCCATGCCGCGGTATCGTCGGGCGTAGGATCGGTTTTCCCCACCAAGTCCTTGCGGATTGAAGACGAAAGATACGCCCAGAACGAGAAGGTGAAATCGCTCGAGCCTTGGCGCATCTCCGTGACGATATCGAATGGCCGGATCACTATGATGTTGAGGCTTTCCTTGAGCTGGCTTTCCTTGCCGGTGAACACGCTCGCCAGCCTCTGGTGCATGAAGTCCTTGTTGGTACCCTTGCGGAGGTAATTCCTTATCTTGAGCACGGCGTACTCGAGGAGCTTGTCGCCGATGGCGACGGAAAGCACTATGATTGGCTTGATTCCTTCGGGGAACATTATCCTGTAGAGCGGTACCGGTCTGTCTCCTTCAAACTCGATCAAAGAAGGAAGGTCCGACTCCACCGAGACCGCTTGTATCCATTCCGGCGGCACCGACAGCCGCAAGGAGCCTTCATCCGGGAACGGTATGTCGGGGTTTTCCTCCATGCGCCTGTATTCGGCGTACACGACCTCGGTGAACGATTCCGGCAAGTGGATGAAGTCTATACGGTTGCCGACCGCCTGTATGGATATCCTCTTGTCGACCGACAACTGGAATAGCTTGGGGATAAGTATGGCGTCAGGATGCAAGGCCAGGTCGCGGTACAGCGGCAGGCCCTGGTCGTAGGTCTTCGCCTGACGCTGGATGGCTTGCGCGAAAACGGGGTATTCGATGCTTGTCTTCTTGTTCCTTGCCGCGAAGGACTTGAGAAGTTGATACACGTCTATTTCAAGAGCCATGCCCTATTGTACGGGTAAGCGGGACGAAGGGCAATAAAAAAACGACCGATGCCATAAAGCTACGGTCGTTTCCGGTGCGATAGCACACTATCACTTGCGGGTCTTATGACGATTCTTTCTCTTCTTCTTCTTCCGCTTGTGGGTAGCTATCTTCTTTAGCTTGCGTTTTCTTCCGCAGGGCACGTTTGATCTCCTTATGACCTCCCGGAACGTCGTGAACGACCGGCAGGCACGCTTTGCTTTCTGAAGAACTTCCACCCATTATGCACGGGCAGACCATCATCGTCAAGGGCGGCCCCAAAGACGGGGCGGCAGCTCAATGCTTGAGGATGCTCAATATACGCTCTAGCACCTTCTTCCTGTCCAAGGGCTTGACTATATAGCTCTTGGCGCCGAGGAGAAGGCATTTCTTGACGACATCTTCCTTGCCGAGCGCGCTCACCATTACAACGACGGCGTTTTTGTCGTACTCGAGCACTTTTTCGAGGGCCGTCACGCCGTCCATCTTGGGCATCGTGATATCCATAGTGACCAGATCGATGCCCGGCGATAATTCCTTGTACTTTTCGAGCCCGGCGAGGCCGTCGCCAGCCGTCGCGACGACATTGAAGCCTTCGGACGTGAGTATCTGTCCAAGCTGCTTCGCTATGAACATCGAATCATCGACAATAAGCACTCTATAAGGAATGCCCTCGGGCTTGAGTCCTTCCGGTTTCTTGTCGTTGATGTTGGGCATGTCACTCTTGGCGATCATGATCGTCTACGCTCCTTGGATCCCGGACCGCGCCTCAGAGCCCGAACATCAGGCAGCGCGAGCGAACCCGTTGAATTTATAATTCATGGCCACGAATTCCACAAGGGGCAAAGGAGGCGGACTGCGTTTAAAACCAGTAGAGCCGCCCCGCGGGCGGCTCTACGCGATCGCTGGATACCCGGTTCAGACGTACTTGACGATCTTGTCGGACTTGAGGCACCTGGCGCAGACCTTGACCGTGATGACAGTACCGTTGATCATAGTCTTGATGGCCTGGATGTTGGGACGCCACGTGCGACGGACCCGGTTCTTGGAATGGCTGACGGTATTGCCGAAAATCGTTCCCTTGCCGCACAAATCGCATTGTCGGGACATATAATGTATCTCCGTTTCATTGGGTGTTTCCCGTTGGGGCCCCCACGGAACACATGTCCACGGAAGCGGTCGGATTATAACCCGTACGGCCGCAACGTGTAAAGGGCTCGCCCGCTACCTGGCGCCGCCCATGAAGCGCTCGGCCATTTTTTTGTTTTTGACGACTTTCTTCATCATCAGCCGCGATTTCTCGAATTTCTTGAGCAACCTGGCGACCTCGGCGACCGAGGTTCCCGAACCACGGGCTATCCTGGAACGCCTCGTCGGGCCGATTATCAGGTGGTTCAAGCGTTCCTTCCTGGTCATCGACAGCAGGATGGCCTCCTCGTGCTTCATGTCGACCTCGTCGAACTGCTCCTCGCTGACCTGGCCGGCGAGACCCGGCATCATGTCGACAAGGCTCTTGAGAGAACCCATCTTGCGGACGCGGCGTATCTGGTCGAGGTAGTCCTGCAAGGTGAAGGACTCGTCGGCCATCTTCTTCTCGAGCGCTTCCGCCTCGTCCTTTTCCATTACGGCCTGGGCCTTCTCGACCAGCGATACGACGTCGCCCATGCCGAGGATGCGGCTCGCGACGCGGTCGGGGTAGAACGGTTCCAGTCCCTCGGGGCGCTCCGAGACGCCGACGAACTTGATGGGCTTGCCGGTGACCGACTTGAGCGACAACGCGGCGCCGCCGCGGGCGTCGGAATCGAACTTGGAAAGGATGACGCCGGTAATGCCGATTTTCTCGTCGAATGCCTTGGCTATGTCGACGGCGCTCTGGCCTGTCATCGCGTCGGCGACGAGCAGGGACTCGTCGGGCTTCACGAGGTCGCGCATGCGCGCCAGCTCGTCCATCATCGCCTCGTCGACCTGCATGCGGCCCGTAGTGTCGACGATCACCGTGTCGTAGAGCTCTTTCCTTGCCTTGGCCAACGCCGTCCTGGCTATCGCCAGGGAATCGGTACCGTCTCCACGGCAGACTTCGACGCCTATCTGGGAGCCCAGGGCGACAAGTTGGTCGACCGCGGCCGGGCGGACGAGGTCGCAGGCAGCCAGGAGCACGCGCCTGCCCTTGCCTTTGAGGTGCAAGGCCAGCTTCGCCGCTGTCGTCGTCTTGCCGGAGCCCTGCAAGCCCAGGAGGAGCACCACGCTGACGACATCGGGCCCCTTGAGGACCAGGTCCTGCCTGCTGTCGCCGAGCAGGGCGACCATGCGGTCGTAGACGATCTTTATGAACTGCTGGCCGGGATCGACCGCGCGGAGTACCTTCTCTCCTTTGGCCTCTTCTATTGTCGCGTTGACGAAACGCCTGACGACCCGGAGGTTGACGTCGGCCTCGAGCAGGGCCAGCTTGATGCCGTCGACGGCTTCCTCGATGTTCTTCTCGCTGATCGTCGCCTTGCCGCCGATAGTCCTGACGATATCCCCGAAAGTCTGGGTGAGCCGTTCGAGCATCAGGGCGTGCCCTTGAGCCCGACTTCGGCGGCGACGCCCCTGAGCGCCAGGATCGTCTCCTGGATCAGCTCGTCAAGTTCCACGCCCATCAGAACCGAGCCCTTCTCTATGACATCGCGGTTGACTCCCGCGGCGAAGGCGACGGTCTTCCACTTCTTCTTCACCGACTTGACTTCCATGTCGAGCACGCTCTTCGAGGGCCTGACGTAGGCGCAGGCCGCGATGAAGCCGGTCAGCTCGTCGACAGCAAACAGGACTTTTTCCATCCGGTGTTTCGGTTCGACATCGGAGCACAAACCCCATCCGTGGCTCTCGACGGCGCGGATGAAATCCTCGGGGAAACCCGCCCCGGCCAGGATCGGCCGCGCGTGCTTGAGGTGCTCGTCGGGATGGCGCTGGTAATCGACATCGTGGAGAAGCCCGACGATGCCCCAGTAGTCCGGGTCCTCGCCGTATTTGACGGCGAAGTGCCTCATCGCGGCCTCTACCGACAACGCATGGCGCAAGAGCGAATCCTCGGTGTTGTTCTCCCGCCATAGCTTGAGGGCGGCTGTTCTATCGTGCATCTGATGCTCCTTCTTGAAGGTTTCCCGCCAAGGCTACTCGCCGAAGCGTCGCGGAAAGCCCGTAGCGCAACGGCAAGGGCTATAATATACTGCCAGCGATGAAAAACAAGATGCTCGCTGCGGTTCTCGTCGCGTTCTCGCTTGCCGCGCGACCCGTTGGAGCCCATACGGAAACCGGGCTTTCGGAGGTCGCGCGAGCCTGGCTCGCGGAACGCAGGATTATCGTATTCTCCGGGCAGAATGCCTATCCCCCACTCGAATACACAGACCCTGCCACACAGGAATATTCCGGATTGAACGTCGAACTTATCAGGTGGATGGCGAGCGAACTGGGGTTCACCGCTTCCTTCATGCCCATGACATCCGCGGAAGCCCAGAACGCCGTACTGGACGGACGGGTCGACGCCATCACCGGCATTTCCAGAAACCCGGGGCGCGAGTCCCGGTTCGATTTCAGTTTGGAACTGTTCTCGATCCCGGCCTCGATATTCACCCGCAAGGAACGGGTCGACATTCGGACCTCCCGCGACCTGGAAGGCAAACGCATCGCCATCCCACGCGGCGATGACGCCATCGAGTATCTTGAAAACGCCGGGATAACGGTCGACCTCGTTTTGACGGACGATTTCCGTTCTGCGATGTCGCTCGTGATAACGGGCAAAGCGGACGCGATGATCGGTGACGAGCAGATAGTCCTTCGGTACATCCTCGACAATCAGCTTGAAAGTTTTGCAAGGAAGGCATCGGAACCATTGTACTTCGGGAAGGACTACATCGCCGTCGCGAAGGGAGATTCGATTCTCCTGTCGATTATCGACACCGGGATTCAACGCGCCCGCGAGTCAGGAACCCTTGCAATGATCTACAAGAAATGGACGGGTTCATCGTTCGCGAGCGTAGGCGCGCAGGATGACAGCATCCGATCGTTCAACTCGTTCGCCCTGCTTTTTTCGGCTGCGGGATCGGGGATATTCATCCTGGCATACTTGATCAGGCGAAAGGTCCGTTCGATGATACAGCTGGCGCGGGTAGACCTCGAAAAGACCGTAGCCACCCTGCGGGAAGAAAACAAGCGGCTGGCGGCCTCCAACGCGAGGCTTAGACGCGACGTGGAGGAGCGCTCGCGACTCGAAGAGGAGAAGCGGCGTATAGACGCCGAGGTCGCCGCGCGGAGGGTGGAGGAGCTTACGAGGTGCGCCATCGCGGCAGCCCTTGAATCGACCCAAGCCGACAAGGGAAAAACCGGCTGAACTCGTATCCCTTTTCAATTCTGTCTACTACTTGAGATATTCATCGAATTCTGCTATGAATTCTGCGCTCATATCGATCCAATGACAAAATCGGTGCCGCGGATGCTTCTTTCCGTCGGTATCAATCAATACATCTGAACAGGAGACTCTTCAATTCATGCAATCCAGACAAAGCCCGAGCCTGTCTTTTTCATTTTTCCTGCTATCAATCCTGATCCTGGCGATCAGCGTCTACGGAAGCTTCGAACAGTCAGCGCGTTCCGGAAACGGCCAGGGCGGCTACGTTCCCTCGGAGTTCAAGTTGCTGAGCGGAGTCAGCTCCCACGAGTTCAAGACCGCCATAAAGCATTCATCCCGGGCGGACCATATATCCGCCTATTATAGCGCCCCGGATACGAGGTCTTCAGTGCTCGCCTTCTTCGAATCCCTGACGGGCGACTTCCAGATCGCCGAAGCGATCCTCGAAGAATCGCTGGCCGAAGGGGTATCCCCCGCGCTCGCGTTCGCCCTGGCCCACGAGGAGAGCGAATTCGATCCCAAGGCCTTCAACAGGAATGCGGCTTCCATAGACAGGGGCCTGTTCCAGTTGAACTCGGCCTCCTTTCCAAACTTGAAGCTCGCTGATTTCTACAACACCCGGACCAATGTCCGGCACGGCATTGCCCATCTCGCGTTCTGCCTGGATCAAGGAGGCAACGAGGTCGCGGCGCTCGCCGTATACAATGCGGGACTCGGCAGGGTAAGCAAAGGCGGTACTCCGAGGCGGACGCTCGATTACATCTACAGGATCACTGGCTACAGGGATCGCCTCGAAGCCTTGTTCGAAGCCCAGGTCGTAGCCAGGCACCCGATCTCGAAGCCCGTAGCGGCGGCTCTCGCGCTCTCAGGCCAGATGGACTGAGGCTTGACCCTGGCGTCATTCAGCGCTTGAAGGTCCATGCCTCGCTTGAGAAACGTTCGCTCGCGTTGGTCCTGGCACGGCGCAACTCGTCGGCGCCGGGCAGCGAGCGCTTTCCCGACACGCCGAGCGCGTCCGCGAAACCCTGTTCAAAAGCGGGCAAGGCTTCTTCGTAGGAGAACGGGCGCCCCAGCATCGCCGAAACCGAGGAGACCCTCGCCTTCACGTCCTCGATAAGTTTGCCCTTCAATTTCTCGTTGGGTACTTGCAGCACAGAGAACATAGCCTCGAGGTCGACCCCCAGCAGTATAGTCCCGTGCTGGAGCAGGCAAGCGCGTTTTCGGGTCTGGGCATTGCCCGACAATTTCCTTCCGCCGGCTACGATATCGTTGAGCGGCGCGAACTCCGCCGGAATCCCGAGCCGACGCAAGCCGGCGACGACGCCGGCGCAGATGGCCTTGTACGAGTCCAGTATGCCGCCCGCGGCCAACGCGTGCGTCTCCGGAACGACGATGCTGTACGTTATCTCGTCGGCATGGAACACGGCGCCGCCCCCGGTGAGCCGCCGCACGACATCGACTCCCAGTTCGGCGCACTTCTCCAAATTCACTTCATCCCGAACGCCCTGGAAATACCCCACGCTCACCGCCGAGGGCTTCCATCGATACATACGCAGCGTCGGAGGCTCCGATCCGGACGCCACCGACTCCAGGATTGCTTCGTCGAGCCCCATGTTGAAAAAGGCGTCATTGGCGCCGGTTTCGAGGTATCTCCATGCATTCACGTGTGATCTCCATTGGCAGACGCCACGATGGTCGCCGCCGCCGCGCCTACGTCCCCAGGCGTCAGGCCGAACAGGGTTACGCCACGGACCGCGAGCTCCTGCGACAGGACTGTACCCAATTCCGCTACCGGCGCCCCGACCAGCGCCGCCTCGGCTTGGTCGAATCCATCCTCGGGATGGGCGAAGAAATCACCCCGGATCGAGGCCCGGACGACGAGTCCGCCGTCCCATTCCAGGTCGAGCCTCAGGAGTTTCGCTCCCGCCGGCTTGCCGACGTACGAACCCTTCATGACCTTGGTATCGCTTCCATCGCATGGTAGCTCGTGCGCGCGAGCGGAGACGACACGACCGACAGGAAGCCTTTCCCGCGCGCGGTACCGGCATAGCGTTCGAATCGTGCCGGCTCCACGTACTCGACCACGGGCATCTGTTTCGGTGTCGGCTGAAGGTACTGCCCCATGACAAGGATATCGCAGGAAACCGACCTCAGCTCGTCCATGGCCTCTTCGACCTCGCTCTCCGTCTCGCCCAGGCCGAGGAGCAGGCTGGACTTGGTCTTTGCGGTTGAGCGCTCCTTGGCCTCGCGAAGCGTCAGCAGGGAAAGATCGAACGACGCACGGCCGTCCCTTATGCCCTGCAAGCGGCGTATTGTCTCAACGTTATGGGCGATGACATCCACGCCCGAGGCGATGATCGCGTCCATCTCGGCGCCGCGGTAGTCCGGGACAAGCACTTCGACGGTGACGCCGGGTACGGCGTCCTTTATGGCCTTCACGCACGCGGCGAAGTGCCCGGCGCCCCTGTCCGGAAGGTCGTCCCTGTCGACGCTCGTTATGACGGCGTACCTGAGCCCAAGTTCCTTGATGGCAAGGGCGAGTTCCCGGGGTTCTTCGGCTACGGGAGGGCTTCCACGCGCGGCTGTCGCCACCGCGCAGAACCGGCAGCCCCGCGTGCACACGTCGCCCAGGACCATGAAGGTCGCGGTGCCGCAGGCCCAGCATTCAGCCTTGTTCGGACACGCCGCCTCGTCGCAGACCGTATGCAAACCTCTCCTGGCTATAAGCGCACTCATCGTGCGCCAGCGCTCGCCGCCGGGCAAAGCCACCCTGAGCCACGCCGGCTTGCGGATGCCCGCCACGGTTCCATCGGCGCTTCCGGGGCTCATTCCCTGAGTCCCTCGAAGAACAGGCGCATCGCCGTCCGCAAGTCCTCGGTCTCGGTCCTGCCGAGCACGGCGACCCTGAAGATCGCAGCCTCGACCATCGCGTAGAAGAAATCGGAAACCGCGCCGACCGGCACGTACTTGAGCTCTCCCCGCTTCTGGCCCGCTATGACGATACCCGAGATTATATGGCGCATGCGAATGGTCCGCCGTCTGACGCGGTCGCCTACATCGGTACCCGACTTCTTCGCGTGTTCGAGGTACCCAACGATAACCGAAAGGAGCCTTGCCTGTTCGGCGCATCTGTCTATGACAAGCGACGCCAGATTCGTCAGGATGTCGCACGAGGACACTGTTTCATCCGACGCGCTCGACCGTATTTCGGCTTCGAGTTTCTCGATGAATCGCTTGATGCTGAACATGAAGACTTCACGCTTGTTCTTGAAATACAAGTACAGTATCGTCCTGGTAATACCGCAACGATCGGCGATTTTCTGGAAGGTGGTATCGGCGTACCCTTCCTCTTCAAAAACATCCAACGCGTTTTCGAGGATTTCCTTTTTACGCTTTTCGTGCTCTACCGTGACTGACACGGGAACCTCCACACTACTGTAAGTGAATCCTTTCACCTTGACGAAAAGAACAGGCCATGTCAAGTCGTCAATGTGGGTACCTTCCCCGAAACAGCGTTTTCATGGTATGCATTGAACATGGTACGAGCCGTGATTTTTGATCTGGACAATACCTTGTATCCGGCGACCTCCGCGATGGATGAGCTGACCGCGCGCCAGATGAACGAGTATGTGGGGAGGCTCTTGGGAGTCGAACCAAGCATGGCCCATGGGATTCGCCGCGAGAAAATGCACACGTACGGCACCACGCTCGAGTGGTTGATGGCCGAGCACGGCCCGATCGATTGCGACGATTACTTTTCCTTCGTGCATCCCGAAGGCGAGGAGAACCTCGTCGATTTCGACCCCGGCCTGGGCCCGTTCCTCGATTCGATTCAGCTGCCCAAATATATTTTCACCAATGCCCCTATGCCGCACGCCGACAGGGTACTCGCAAGGCTGCGCGTCGCCGACCGTTTCGAACGCGTCTTCGACGTGACCTTCAACGGGTTGAAGGGCAAGCCGTCTGCTTCGGCGGTCGACAGGGTACTGTCGTCGATAGGATTGCCGGCCAGCGACACAATCTTCGCCGACGACCTGCCGCGATACGTCAAGGGCTTCATCGACAGGGGCGGCATGGGGGTGTTGGTTGACCACTTCGGCAAGCATCCCGATTCGGGCATGCCAACGATCCGGACAATCTACGAACTGAAGAAGTTCCTGTAACGCCGGTACAAGGCCCTCCAGGAGGCGACGGTCAACGCGGCCGAGCCCGCCAAGGCGCAGGCGACGACGAAGGAAGCGGATTCGAGGCGGACGAACGGCGCGACGGCGAGTCCCCAGAGAGCCAGCAAGGCGAAGAAGGCGACGCACGCGAACAAGCACGAGGCGACGGCCGCCAAGGCAAATCTGGCAGTCCTGGCGAACGCGCGACCGGATGCGGGATGACCCACGGCCCAGCCGCTCAGGCCTCTGGCTTCTTCACCGCATGCTCAGGCGATGAGACGAAGAATCCAGCGACGACGAGCAGGATGCCGCACACGACGATGGACGAGTCCGCGACGTTGAAGGTCGGAAAGCGTTCCAGCCCGAACAAGCCGTAGAACTTCACCGATACGAAATCGATGACTCCCTCGGGCCTCCATATCCTGTCGACGAGGTTGCCGAGCCCCCCGCCCACTATGCCGCACAGGGCCCAGCGTTGCACGGTCGAGAGTTCGTCGGTCTTGAGGTAATAAACGACGAGCACAATCATCAACGCCAGCGGCACGAGGATGAGTATGACGATGCGCAGCGGTTCGGCAAGGCTGTCGCCCATGCTAAAGGCCGCGCCCGTGTTCTGCTGGTGGACAAGCCACAGGAAATCGCCGAAGGCCCGCCAGCCGATCCGGCCGGGCCTGATCGCTGTAGCCACAAGGTTTTTCGTCGCCTGGTCGAGGATGATTATCGCTATGGATAGCACAAAGGGCAACAGCGGTACGCGCTTCCTGTATTCAGCCATGGATTCTCCCTTGGAAATCAGTTTGTAAGCGTATCACAGTCCGGTCGGATACTCGATGAATACCGTTTCGAGCCCCAGGTCAGCGCGGACCCGCCCGGCGACGGCCTTCACGCCGTGGACTTCGGTCGCGTAGTGCCCGGCGGCCACGACATTGAGCCGGGCCTCCATCGCTTCGTGGTAAATTGAATGCGACGGCTCGCCGGTGATATACAGGTCGAGGCCCTCGGCAATCGCCTGCAAGGCCTCGAAGGGAGCGCCTCCGGAGACGACGGCCGCCGAGGACACGCTGGCAGGGCCGAAGGCGAGCACCGAGCGCGGCGCGTCTCCGGCGGGCAAGACGAGCCGTACCGCGTCCTCGAGCCTTAGCGGCGCCGTGAAGCGACCCTTGCAGCCTATCCTGACCCCGTGGTACTCGCCGAACGGCTCCACGTCGACCAAGCCGAGCATCCGGGCGAGCACGGCGTTGTTGCCAAGCTCGGGGTGCGCGTCGAGCGGCAGGTGGCAGGCGTACAGCGCCATGTCAGCGGAAAGCAGTTCGGCGACGCGTTCCCGCAGGGATCCCTTGATCGCGGCAGGTTTGCCCCAGAAAAGGCCGTGGTGTACGAACAAGGCCTGCGCGCCGGCCTCTCGTGCGCGCCGGATCGACTCGAGGCACGCGTCGACGGCAAACGCCACCGTGCGGAGGCTCGTATCCGAACGCCCCACCTGCAAGCCGTTGAGGGAGTCGTCCAGGGACCTGAAACGCGGGATGTCGAGGAGATCCAATGCCCATGTATCGAATTCGCTTATGTTCATCGGCTTGATTATAGTCCGCTCGTGCCGCTTCAAACAAGGCGGGCACGGATAGCCAGCTGTATCGCCCCGATGAGCCCCGCCCTGCCCCCGAGCGCGGACCAGGCGATGCGCGGGGGGAATGGAGTTGTGCTCCGTACGTAGGAGTCGATACGGTCCGCGTACCTCGCCAGACCCTTGGAGACGCCTCCGCCGATCACAAGCAATTCCGGGTCGGCGAAAGTAAGCATGTTCGCAATGGCGGGGAGCAAGTACCCGAGTCCCCTCTCGATGACCGCCTGGGCGATCGCGTCGCCCTCCCCCGCCCGCCTGAATATTTCCGCGGCGCCGATATCCTCGCCAGCCTGCGAGGCGCGCCGGTAGGCGCCCGACAGGCCAACGCCGCTCATCGCTTCTTCGAGGGGACCCACGCCGAGCGCGAGATGCCCCGGTTCCCCCGGCTCTATGGCCCAGTAGGCTATCTCCCCCGCCGCGTTGTGGGCTCCTTGATGCACCTTCCCGTCAAGGTACATCGCGGCCGACAGGCCGGTACCCACGTTCAGGTAGACGAAGGATTCTGCCCCCCGCGCGACGCCTAACCAGGACTCGCCGAGCGCGGCGCATTTGACGTCGTTCGAGATCGCGACCGGACAGTCGCAGAACGCCCCGAGCCGCGACTCGAGCCAGACGGGGTCCAAGGCCCGGACGTTGCGGCACAGGTGGGCTTTCCCGTCCCAGCACACGAACGGGAGCCCTATCCCTATCCCTCCCACCGGCTTCCCGTGCTTGGTCAATTCCGGCAGAAATTCATTTAATAGCGACGCGATAGCCTCGCCCAGCCCGTTCACCTCGTCCTGCGCCCGCCCCGTCGGGACTACCCTCTCCTCGAGTATATCGCCCGATTTCCCGGCGGCGGCTATCCTTAGGCTCGTGCCGCCGCAATCCACGCCGAGGTAGATAGCCTGGTCCTCCCCGACGTTCATGCCGTCAGCGCTTTCCACGCCCTGCCCAGTTCGGCTTCCGCCGAGGCAATGCCGTTTCCAAGCGTCGCCAGTCGCGCTCTCAGGCCCGCGATCGAAGAGCCCAAAGC
>CAZKJA010000057.1:0-14199 GCA_964552925.1 uncultured Treponemataceae bacterium | reverse complement strand
TCGGGCGACCTCGACATCATCACGCTCGAGCACATGAAGAAGATGAAGGACCAGGCGATAGTCTGCAACATCGGCCACTTCGACCACGAAATCGACGTCGCCGGGCTCAAGGGCCAGAAGGACATCGGCCACATCGAGATAAAGCCGCAGGTCGACAAGTACACCTTCCCCGATGGCCACGCGATCTTCCTACTCGCCGAAGGCAGGCTCGTCAATCTCGGCTGCGCGACCGGCCACCCCTCGTTCGTCATGTCCGCGAGCTTCTCCAACCAGACCCTCGCGCAGATCGAGCTCTGGAAGGGCCGCGATAAGGCCAAGCCCGGCGTCACCGTGCTGTCGCGCGCGCTCGACGAGGAAGTCGCCCGCCTGCACCTGGAGAAGATCGGCGTCAAGCTGACGAAGCTGACCAAGAAGCAGGCCGCCTATCTCGGCGTGGGCCAGGATGGTCCGTACAAGCCGGAGTATTACAGGTATTGATGAGGGCGGGATGAGGACGTTCGAGGGATTCATGACCTTGGTCGCGGAACTCGACGGTGACGTCGCGGAGATCGAACGCGTCCGCGGCCAGAATGCGCGAGCATGGGACAGGATCCGTTCGGGAGCCGACGACCCTATCGACTGGGGCGCCTTGGGATTCACAATCCATACCCTCTACGGCGTTGCCGAAAACTACTTCCTGCGCGTATCAAAATTTTTCGAGAACGGCCTGCCTCCGGAACGCTGGCACAGGGCGCTCCTGGAGAAGATGGCGCTGGATATCCCGGGGCTGAGGCCTGCCCTGTTCACCGCCTCCGCGCAGTTGGGCGATGCCGTCGAAATCATGAAATTCCGGCAGAGGATGAGAAACCTCTACGGGGAAGACCTCGATCCGGGGAAGACCGGTGATATCCAGGTACTTGCAAGCCGGTTCTTCGACGTCTTCCCGGAAGTGCACCGCAATTTCCGGGATCGGTTGCTGGCGGTCGCAGAGGCACTCCGGTGATCTTCGACCCGGAACCGTACGCGGTCGGAATCAGGCGCCTGAACGAGTTAGAGCGCGGGGCGATTGCCGCACGCCTGGTGGAAGCCGGGCTGGAGGCACGAAAACTGGCGGCTGCGATCATGGAGTCCGACCGGGAAGTCCGCGCTGTCTACCTGTTCGGCTCGGTCGCCAGCGGTAGGCCCACAAGCCCAGGTTTCGATATAGATCTGGCCATCGAAGGCGGGGATCTGTACAAAGCGATGGAAACCACCGAACGCTCCGTATTCGCGGTCGATGTGGTCGACCTGGATGGAGTACCGGCGCATGTGCGGCAACGGATTTTGGATGCCGGTGTGAGGCTGGATTCGGACAGGTAGTGACAGGAATTACGCGGGATGCCATTCAAATTCGAAAAGACCTTCATCGACGGCCTCCTGATCGTGACGCCGCTGGTTTTTCCGGACGGACGCGGCTATTTTCTCGAGAGCTACAAGGGCGCCGATTTCGTTGCCGCGGGGATCACCGAAGTCTTTGCGCAGGACAACCATTCAATGAGCGGACGCGGAGTGCTGCGCGGCTTGCACTACCAGAAGCCGCCGCATGCGCAGGCAAAGCTGGTGCGGGTGACAAGCGGCCTTGTATGGGACGTAGCGGTCGACCTGCGCAGGGCGTCGCCGACCTTCAGCCGCTGGTTCGGCATGGAATTGGGCGCCGATAACCGGAAGATGCTGTATATTCCGCAAGGCTTCGCCAACGGTTTTCTGGCGCTCTCCGAGGGCGCCGAGGTCCAGTACAAGTGCGGGCTGGAATACGAGCCGGGAAGCGAGGGCGGCATACGCTGGGACGACCCGGACCTCGCGATAGCCTGGCCGACCAGGGCGGTGATCCTGTCCGATAAGGATGCGTCCCTGCCCCTGTTCAGGGACGTCGCGGCGGGGCTTGCATGATATGGCTGATAGGCCACAGGGGGATGCTCGGCACTGAGTTGTCGGAGGTCCTGGACGCGGCCGGTCTCGAGTGGGCCGGCAGCGGCCGCGAGGTGGATATCCGCGACCTGGACGCCCTGCGCGCCTGGTTGGCCGCGCCCGGGGGCGGGAACGGCCGGAAGCTGGACTGGATCGTCAACTGCGCGGCGTACACGGATGTAGACAAGGCGGAGGACGAGGAAGAGCTGGCTCAGAGCATCAACGCGGCCGGTACCGGCAACATCGCCGCGGTAGCCAGCGAGACAGGCGCCAAGCTTGTCCACATATCCACGGACTACGTTTTCCGCGGAGACGGCATGCGGCCGTACCAGGAAACGGAAAGAGTCGACCCCGCCGGCGCGTATGGCCGCACCAAGGCAGAAGGTGAAGCCTTGGTGACGAAATCCTGCCCGCGGAGTTTCATACTGCGGACGGCATGGCTCTATGGCAGGCACGGCCCCAACTTTGTTCATACCATGCTCAAGCTGATGCGGGAGAGGGATTCGATATCGGTGGTAGCCGACCAGTATGGCACGCCGACCTGGGCCCACGACCTCTCGCAGGCGATCCTGGCCATCATCAAGATCAATTCGGATGATTACGGCATTTACCATTACACGAACGCGGGCCAGATAACATGGTTCGATTTTGCCGTCGAGATCCAGGCCCAGAGCCGGAAACTCGGTCTTCTGGATCGTGCATGCGAAGTCAGGGCGATCACCAGCGACCGGTATCCCGTGAAGGCTAAGCGCCCCGCGTGGTCGGTGCTGTCCAAGGACAAGATTAAAACCGTGTTCGGTATCGAACCGCCGGAGTGGAAAGAACGCTTGCGTATATTTTTGGAGAATGAAGCAAATAAAATGCTGTGAAAGAATTATTCATAACACGATGTCAGGATAAAACTGGATGAACATGATGGATTCCTTTGGCATGGAAGAGCTATGTAAAAGGGTTATTGGATGTGCTTTTAAAGTTCATAGTACGTTGGGGCCCGGTTTTCTCGAATCTGTGTATAAGAAGGCTTTGCTGTATGAATTGTGCCGTTCTGGACTTGATGCGGTACCTGAGGTTTCGCTTGCGGTTCTTTATGAAACGGAGATTGTAGGCTCTTTCTATGCAGATATCGTGGTTGAAGGATGTCTGATATGCGAATTGAAGGCTGTATCGAAACTGGAGCGCATCCATGAACTCCAATTGGTAAACTACTTGAAGGCGACCGGTATAGATGATGGCCTGCTGATCAACTTTGGGTCGATCCGGGCTGACATCAAACATAAATATCGTTCTATTAAAAATTCTACATCTTGAAATCCTGATTATCCTGAAATCTTGTTCTGATTCTTTAATATTGGATCAATTACTGGAGCCGATGTGCGTATATTTAAAAACATCCTGGTCACCGGCGGCGCCGGTTTCATTGGATCGAACCTCATCCATTACCTTTTGCACAATAGGGATTTCAGCGGCAGGATAATAAATCTGGACGCGCTTACTTACGCGGGAAACCTCGAGAGTCTCGCCGATATAGAGGAAGAATTCGGCGCAGGGGCCGGAACCGGTCGGCGCTATTACTTCGAGAAGGCCGACATCTGCGACCGCGTCGCCGTCGAGGCTATCTTTAAAAAAAATAATATCGACGCGGTTTGCCACCTCGCCGCCGAAAGCCATGTGGACCGCTCGATCCACGGGCCCGAGGCGTTCGTCCGCACCAACGTGATGGGGACCTTCACAATGCTGGACGTGGCGCGGAACGCGTGGAAGGGCCGCGACGACGTGTTGTTCCACCACGTGAGCACCGACGAGGTGTTCGGGTCGCTGGGCGACACCGGGTACTTCACCGAGACGACGCCGTACGACCCGCGCAGCCCGTATTCCGCGTCCAAGGCGTCGAGCGACCACCTGGCAATGGCCTACCACCACACATACGGTCTGCCTGTCACCTTGTCTAACTGCTCGAACAACTACGGGCCGTACCAGTTCCCCGAGAAGCTCATCCCGCTGATGATCCTGAACATGCAGGAAGGCAAGCCTCTGCCCGTCTACGGCGACGGACGGAACATACGCGATTGGGTCTACGTCGAGGACCACAACGCTGCCGTCTGGACCATAATGCAAAACGGCCGGAGCGGCCAGAGCTACAACATCGGCGGCGAGAACGAGTGGGAGAATATCAAGCTCCTGCGCGTGCTGATGGCGAAGGTTGCAGAAGCCACTGGGAAGCCCGTGGGCGAGTACGAAGCACTCATCAAGTACGTAACTGACCGGCCGGGGCACGATAGGCGTTACGCGATCGACTGCTCGAAGATAAAGGCCGAACTGGGCTGGAAACAGGACAATGATTTTGCGACGGGTCTCGCGAAGACCGTGGCCTGGAACCTTGAGCACAAGTCCTGGATCGATCACATCAGGAGCGGCGACTACGCTCGGTGGGTGGAGAAAAACTACGCGGGGCGGTAGGTGACCCACCTTCCCGTGATCGGATGAAAATGCGCAAGCGACCGAAGGTTCGAGGTATTCTACCGGTTAGTGTTCGGGATGCAGCTTGCTTGCTAACGTGTGTCATATTCGTGATCGCGTGTAGAACGGACCAAGTTCCAACAAGCATTCCCACAAGCCTTGTACTTGACAATTCGCTCCTCGTGGCCATTGAAATAACTGATGAAGGGAAGTCGTTCAAAGGAAACGGGTCGATTCAGGTCAACGGGGTCAATGTCGAGATATCTTTTGTCGGTCCAGCGAATCCAGCGGGAACGATAATCGTTGTTCATGGCTATGGCGCTTCTTCCTGGGCATGGTAAATCGGGCGGGCCAACCGGAGAGATCGGGACGATGGCCGACTATGGCCAGGCTATCGCCGATGTTATGACCGAACTCGCAGGTTCCGCGAACTTTCCCGTCCCGGTAACTGCCTTCGGTCATAGCCTGGGAGGACGGCTACATCGCGCTGGACGAGGTTCCACTGGCCTGGATCAGGGCGCTCGGCCGCTGGCGCTCCAGCCTTAGGCACGCGCGGGTCGAAAAACCGGTACTCGTTCTGCAGGGAGATACCGACAATTTCCTTGATTGGAAAGCAGGCGTCGAATTTTATCGCCGGGCGGCCCCGAATGCCCGTATCGTGGTGCTTCCAGGCCGCGGCCACATCCTCCTGAACCGTAATGACGCCCAGGTTGAAAGCCTTGCCGAGATATACTGTTTCCTTGAATCCTTTTGCAAATTCCAATGAACAATATCGAGGGACCCATGACTGAACAACAGGCCATCGAAGTGCTCGTTCCCTTTTTCAGGAAGCACTCTTCAATTCGGGCATGGATCAATACGACCGCAATTTTTATAGCGGGCGACATCCTTTCGGTCATGTTCAGTTTCGGGTTCGGATTTTTCGTCGTCAATTCCTATGACCTTCGCATAATAGACTTCAAGTCATTTGTGACGTATTGGCCGTATTTACCGGCGTTTATAATCATTTTCTCGGTGTTGCATCTGTATCCCGGGCTCTCGTTGCCGCCCGCCGAGGAACTACGGCGATACGTGATAGCATCCTTCTTTTCCCATACGAGCATAATCCTTGCCTTGTATATCCAGAACCGAAGGATCGATGCGTATTCCGTAGCGTTCGTCTTCAGCTGGATGACGAGCGTTCCTTCGATTTCGATAGCGCGGTCCTTGATCAGGGCGATTTTTCGGAAAGCCGATTGGTGGGGCATGCCGGCGGTCATCTTCGGCGGGGGCAAGACCGGCATTCTCGTCGTTGATAGACTGCTTGCGAATCCTGCCATCGGGTACCGGCCTTCTGTCATACTCGACGACAACCCGGCTCTTGAAGGATCATACAAAGGTATACCCATCCTGACGGGAACAAATTTGGGCATTTTTATTTCAGAGCGGTTCAAGGTTCATGCCGCCATAGTCGCCATGCCCGGTGTCGATCGTTTCCGCTTGACCACAATACTTGGCGACTCTGTCCGCAGTTTCAGAAATTATGTCCTCATACCCGATTTTTTTGGCATGACGAGTAGCTGGATGAGCGTGCGCGATATTGGAGGCATTCTCGGACTGTATACCACCCAACGTCTTATCCAACCGCTGAACATGTTGATTAAACGGACAATTGAACTCGTCATTACCACTATAGGCGGGATAATAATACTTCCCGTTATCGGCATCATTGCGGTGCTTATAAAAATCGATTCGCCGGGATCAGTTTTCTATGGCCATCATCGTCTTGGCCTGCATGGAAAGTCCTTCAAGATGTGGAAGTTCCGCTCGATGAAAAAAGATTCCAAGGAAGCCTTGGAAAACCTTCTCGCGACCAATCCCGAAGCCAAGGCCGAGTGGGAGGCTTCTTTCAAACTGAAGGATGATCCTCGTATCACCAGGATGGGTCAATTCCTGAGAAAAACGAGCCTCGATGAACTTCCGCAAATCTGGAATGTCCTCAGGGGCGAGATGTGCTTGATCGGTCCCCGGCCCATCATCGAGGCTGAAGTGCCAAAATATGGACATCACTACAAGCTCTTCTCGAGCGTGAAACCCGGTATGACGGGGCTTTGGCAAGTTTCTGGCCGCTCCGACACGGATTACGAAGAGAGGGTTGCCTTGGATGTCTACTACATCCAGTCATGGTCGCTCTGGCTCGACCTTTATGTCTTATTCAAGACCATCGAGGTCGTAGTGGGTGGGGATGGAGCCTATTGATGGTCCGGGATGACATCCAAATCACAGTTTTTACCCCTACCTTCAACCGTTCGCATACCCTTCCACGGTTGGCGGAATCTCTTCGTAGCCAGGTTTTTCGTAAATTCGAATGGCTGGTGGTCGATGATGGATCCACCGACGGCACTGAAACGCTTATCCAAGGGTTCCAATCACGAGGCGATTTTCCAATAAGGCTTATAAAAACCGAGAATGGCGGCAAGCATCGTGCGATCAATATAGCGGCCAGGGAAGCACGTGGGGATTGGTTCTTCATCGTCGATTCGGATGACTGGTTGCCGCCAGAATCCCTGGAAAGGATTGCGCGCTGCTCGTCGAAGGCAATGGAGAATGCCGAGTGCTGCGGGATCATGGGCCTCCGGGAAGCTCCCGATGGCCATGTAATCGGTTCGAGACTCCCGGACAATGGCGGCTTCCATGACACACTTGAGTTGCACTACCGCCTTGGCGTGAAGGGCGACAAGGCTGAAGTGTTCAAGACCGATCATATCCGACGTTTTCCCTTCCCCGAGTTCCAGGGTGAAAAATTTGTGACCGAAGCCCTCGTCTGGAACAGGATGGCCAGCAAAGGCCAGAGCTTCCTTGTCGCGGATGAAATCCTGTATACGTGCGAATACCAAGCCGACGGACTCTCCGCCTCGAGCGTCCGCCTGAGGATACGCAACCCGCGGGGCAATTTGCTATATTACGCCGAACTCCTTGCGTACGCGATTCCATTCAGGGCGAAGGTGCGGCTGGCAATCAATTTTGGGCGTTTTGCCTTGCTATGCTCATCGCGTCCACGGTTTGATTCGGCGGTATTGGGAAAATACTGGGCGTTGGTGATTGTTTTACTCCCGGTGGCTTTCCTGTTGGCCCTGAAGGATCGAGCGGCGTCCAAGGCGTTTGCGTGAAAGTGCTCCATGTCATCAACTCGCTGCAGGCAGGCGGGGCCGAGCGGCTTCTGGCCGACCTCCTTCCGGCGCTTGGAAGGACTGGGGTCGAGTGTGAAGTCCTGGCTCTGGACGGACGGGGAGACGTTTTTTCCAGGAGCCTTGAGTCCGAGGGTATCCCCGTCAAATTTATCCGCAAGGAAGGAGGAAGCCCTTATTCCCCGTTCCGGCTTCCGGCGATTCTGCGGGCTATACGGACAAGCAGGCCCGAGTTTGTCCATGTCCATCTTGCGCCCAGCCTGTATTGGGTAGCGGTCGCCGCTTTCTTTCTTCGGTCCTGCGGATATTTGGTCACCGAGCACGCCAGCAGGCACCGCCGCATGGGCATGCCGATTCTTCGCGTTGTCGAGCGAATCCTGTACAGCCGTTATGACCGTATAGTCTGTGTCAGCGAGGATACCAGGGATTCAATCAAGAATTGGCTCGGCTTTGAGTACAGCCGTTTCCAGGTAATCTCGAATGGTATCCCCATGGATCGTTTCGCGGCGCGGGCCATACCCGCAGGGGACATCGCGGAGTGGGTCGGGGGCAGGCGGGCCATCGCGATGACGGCACGCTTGGTGGTGGCCAAGGACCACAAGACAGCGCTACGGGCATTGGCTCTCCTGCCAGCGGCATTCGTGCTCGTTTTCGTGGGAGGGGGCGCCGAGCGCTCCGCCTTGATGGGTTTGCGGCACGAATTGGGTCTTGACGACCGTTGCCTGTTTGCCGGAATACGGACTGACATTCCGGAAGTACTGGCGGCGTGCGAATTCTATCTCCAGAGTTCCAGCAACGAGGGCTTCGGCATAGCCGCCCTAGAGGCGATGGCCGTGGGTTTGCCCGTGGTGGCGAGCGAGGTGGAAGGCTTGGGCAAGCTGGTGAGGGGAGCGGGTCTCCTTTTCCCCCCCGGTGATGCTCCAGCCTGCGCTGCGGCCATCGAATCGCTGGCCGCGGACCCGGAACTTTCCTCGGGATTGGTGCGTGCGGGGCGCGCGAGAGCGGCCGAGCATGGAATCGGCGCTACGGCTTCCGCTTACAAGGGTCTGTACGGCCGCCTTCTCGATGGGAAACAGCCACTACAATGAGCGCATACCTGTTTGCCTTCATGCTGCCAATCCTGCTCTTTCCCCTGCGTAAAAGCTCGCGTTTGGCGTATGTCTTTCTATTGGCGGCGGCTTGGGCCCTCTTCGCCGGACTCCGGGTTGATATCGGTGGGGGGGACTATTTTGCCTACCGCGAATTCTATGATTCCTTGGTAGGCTTCCATCCCGGCGGAAGTACGATGTACCGCAACTGGGAACCGCTCTTCAGGCTGTTCGCAGGGTGTGCCAAGGGCTTCGGACTGTCCTGGCATGGTTTCCTTTCGTGCGTGGCCCTGGTAGGCATTCTCCCTGCGGTCCAAGTCATAGACAGGCACAGCAAGGACAATCCCCTCGGATTGTTTGTGTATGGCGTTGAGTTCATGATGTACGGCAGTTTCGTCATACTCAGGGCCGGGATCGCGATAGGCTTGGGATTCCTGGTGGTCGAACTCTCCCGTGAAAGGCGGTTTCTGACGGCAGCGGCGGTGGCTTTGATCGCTGCCGGCTTCCACTATTCTGGATTATTCCTTTTACTCTATTTGCCTTTCGCCTTCGAACTAAAGCCGCGGCTTCGGATCTTCCTCTGGGGGGCGGTAGGGCTGGTAGGATTGGTAGTCGCTGGCTTGGCCATCTATAGGGTCGACGTTCCCGGCCATCTGGCTTGGCGCCTTCTGCATTATGTTTACAAGATCGGCAAAAGCACCCTCAACCCGCTGAACATCCTCGAAATACTGGGCGTATCATGGCTGATCAGGCGTTACGCTTCGGGCGCCCCGCCAGTCCTTGTGAATGGATTCTTTTTATACATGGTGTTTTCTCTTTTCGCCACTTTGGAGGCGATCTTTGTGCGCATTGGTTCCTTTTTCCGGCTTTGCATCCCCCTCTTGTATACGTTCATAGTCAAGGCCGAGCCCAAGGGATTTCTTGAGCGCCGTTTTGGGACGGCGTGGGTCTCCGCCGCGATATTCCTGTATTACCTGGCCAAGATCGTCCGCTGGCTGTTGCTCAATGGCGGCGGCAAGGGAGGCTTCCTGCCTTACCGATGGATAATGGGCGGCTGAGTCGATGCCAGAGCTCGCGGAGATTTCAGTCATCATCCCGCTTTACAACAAAGCAGGCTTTATTGGGGACGCCCTCGAGTCAATCTTCAAACAGGCGTTGCCCCCCAGGGAAATCCTCATCATAGACGACGGCAGCGAGGATGGAGGAGCAGAGCTCGCCAGGCAAACGGCGATTGCAGGCGACCGCAAGGTCCGCATAATCAGCCAGCCCAACAGCGGCGTCAGTGCGGCCAGGAACAAGGGGATAGAGGAGGCATCCTGCCCGTGGCTCGCCTTCCTCGATGCGGATGACACCTGGGATCCGGGATTCCTCCTGGAATGCGTGAAAGCCCTGGATCGCCATCCGATGCTAGGCGCGGTCTTCGGCTCCATTGTCGAAGTCAGGGGGGGCAGGACCAGGCGGCTTCTACCGCGAGCCCGGGACGTAGTCGTGATTGGAGACTATCCCCGCTGGTTTATCCGGCACCGGGGATACGGTTTCTGGAGCTCGAATACTGTCGTGGCCCGTTCGGCGATAGTCAAGGCCGGCGGGTTTCCGATCGGTGTACAGAATGGCGAAGACACGGATACCTGGTTCAGGCTCGCGGATGTGGTTCAGCTCGCTTATGCGCCTGGCGCCCGAGCATATTACCGGATGCTCGATAGCGCGAGCCTTTCCAGACGGATCAGGGCTCGCCGGCCTCCCGTGCTCGACAGCCTCGAAGGTTTGCTCGCGGGATCCGGCAGCGGCAGGATTGGGAAGGCGTCTATCCGGGTCGCCATCTACTATTTCCACGCGGCCTATGCCGTCGCCTTGTCCCAGGAAGGACGCAAGGCCGAGGCTTTCCGCGAACTTGGCAAGTCCCGCCTACTACCCATCCTGCTTTGGACTTGGTGCAGGGCCCTGCTGGCGCTGATAATCGGGAAATGATCACGGGAAGGAAGTTCAAGGCTTGAGAATCCTGATAGTCTCCTATTACTTCCCTCCCTACATGAACGTGGGGGGCTTGCGGGCTCTCTCGTGGGCGCGGGTATTCCATGACGCAGGCCACGATGTGACAGTGATTCATGGGGATGGCCAGGAAGCCGATTCTTGCGCTTACTTTCCCCAGGATCTGGGACGCGACGTGAAGGCACTCAGTATCCACAATCCCAGGATGGGTAAAGCGGGCGGAAATGCGGGCGCGCCCGACCGTGGGAAAAAGTTCCTGGCCAGGCTTGGAAACCGGGCGCGGAAGGCGCTCAAGCCCTGGATCCCCATGTTGGACCTTTTTGGGACGTGGGCCCTGGCCGCCGGCGCGACTTTGGAAGCGGAGATAGCCAAAGAAGGCGCTTATGACGCGATCGTGTCCACTTCCTTCCCCCTCTCGGCCCATCGGATTGCCCGACGAATCAAGGATGTCCATGGGGGCATCTGGATCGCGGACTTCAGGGATTTTTTCGGGCAGTTCGAATCGACAAAGCTGGCGGGATTAAGCCCCAGGACCTGGCGGCTCAAATCCTTTGCCAGGCTGGTAGGCAAGGAAGCCGATCTAGTGACCACCGTTTCCGGAGAACTCGAGGAGCTTCTGCACGGGTTCATGCCCAAGGCAAGAATCGATGTCTACTTCAACGGGTATTTCGAGGAGCACCTGCCCAAGGATCCGCCTGCCGCCATACGGCGGCGAATACTGTATACCGGCTCGTACAACGCGAAGGAATTCACTATCCAACCCCTCATTGAGGCGCTGGGGATCCTTGCCGGCCAGGGCTACGAACTTCCAGTGCTCACTTTCGCGGGCGGGCGGATCGAAAGCCTCGCGACCCAGCTTGAAGCAGCGGGCTTGCCCCACGAGTTCTTGCCCTCGCTTCCCAACCGCGATATCCTTCGGCTCCAGGCTGAATCGGCGATTCTTTTGCTCTGCGACGCGATGAGCGGACCGGGAGTGCTGCTCACCAAGACGTTCGAGTATCTCGCGGCGCGCAGGCCGATCCTTGTGATCACCAAGAGGGGATCGGAACTGGCGACGACCCTATTCGCGAAGCCCTCATCCTCCTATCTTCTCAGCACGGAACCCGGGGAAATAGCGGAATTCATCCGTCGCAAGCTTGAAGGCGGGCAGGAGGATTTCCTGGCTCCAGAAATCGTACGGCAGTATTCACGGGAAGCCCAGGCCGAACGCCTCCTTGGCACGATAGCGGAGATGGTTGGCTGGCGCGCGTGAACATACTCCAGGTTATTACACGGTCCGAGGCCGGCGGCGGACAAACCGTCGTAGCCTCCCTCGCTTCGGATCTTCTGGGGCTAGGGCATACAGTATCGATTGTCGCCGGCCCCGAGGGCGGGGGGGAAGCGTGGAGTTCCCTGGACCCACGGATTGGCACGCATGTCGTCGATGGGCTCGTGAGGGCATTCAAGCCCCTGCACGAGTTGCGGGCGATCCGGAACTTGTCCGCGCTGTTCAGGGACCTCGCTCCTGATATTATCCATCTTCATACATCTAAGGCCGGGGCCCTGGGCAGGATAGCCGGCGGCACGCACGCATCCCGCATCGTCTACACGATGCACGGCTTCGACCAGCTTAGGGTATCGAACAGGTCGTTCCTGTTCGTGGACAAGGCCCTGAGAAATCGATGCGGTGCCATCGTCGCGGTATCCGGGCATGACCGGAACCTTATGCGAGCCGAAGGCTATGATCCATTCCTCGTGCCGAATGGTTGCGCCGATGCTTCCCGCGGCGAGCTCCCGGCCAATGGGATAACCGAAGGGCTCTCGAGGCTGAGGAATCATGGCTTGCCAATAGTGCTCATGATCGCCCGCAACGCCGCTCCCAAGCGCATAGACCTGGCCAGGGCCGCTTCGGTTCTGCTCGACGGAATCGCCTCCGTGGCGTGGATCGGGGGGATGGCCGAAGCCGGGGACCCGGCAAATTTCCATGCCTTGGGCGTGTCGGTCGGTACTTCCATCCATCTGAGGCAGGCGGACCTCTTTCTGCTGCTCTCCGACCACGAGGGCTTGTCCGTGAGCCTTCTCGAGGCGCTTTCAATGGGAAAGCCGGCGGTGGTCTCCGCGATCGATGGCTGCCTTGAGGTGCTGGGGCTTGAAAGCGCCGGCCGTAGCCGGGTTGGCGTCGCCGTCCCAAACGAGGCGGGGTCCATCGCCCGGGCGATACGGGAACTGTTGTCCGAACCAGGAACCATGCATGAAATGGGTCGGGCGGGCAGGGATTTGTGGGCCGAACGGTACTCGAGTCAAAGGATGACTGAAGCGTATGTGAAGATATACAAGGAATTGATGGAATCAGGGACGCCTAAAAAATGATGAAAGGACAGCATGCATAAAATAGCACTTATCGGTTGTGGCAGGATCAGCTTCAAACATATCGAGGCGTGCATGAAGAACGCCGACAGGCTCAGGCTCGTGGCCGCCTGCGACCCCGTGACGGAGCGCGCGGCGGCCAAGGCCGCGGAGTACAGGGACGCCGTTCCTTCCGCCGCGGTACAGGTATACGCTGACTACAAGCAGATGCTGGAAGTTGAAAATCCGGATATCGTCAGTATAGCCACCGAGTCGGGCAAGCATCCGGCCATCGCCATCGATTGCCTTGAGGCCGGGTGCCACGTGATTTGCGAGAAACCCATGGCCCTGTCATCGCGGGATGCCGCCGCGATGAACGCCGCCGCGGAACGGGCTGGCAAGAAGCTCGCGGTCTGTTTCCAGAACCGTTTCAACGCACCCGTGCGGCGCTTGAGGACGGCTTACGAGGCGGGGCGGTTCGGCCGGATTCTCCATGGCATGATCCAGGTACGGTGGAACCGCAACGAAGGCTATTACGCCGAAGCACCGTGGAGGGGCACCTGGGAACAGGATGGCGGAACCCTCATGAACCAGTGCACGCACGGCATCGACCTTCTCCAGTGGATGATGGGTGAGGATGCCGTGAGGGTGCAGGCCCAGACGAGGCGGTACCTGAGGCCAATCGAAGCCGAGGACTTCGGTTGCGCAATCGTGGAGTTCAAGTCGGGCGCCATCGGCATAATCGAGGGTACCGCCGATGTGTATCCGACCAACCTGAGCGAGACGCTTTCCCTGTTCGGCGAAAAAGGCACGGCGGTCATCGGCGGCTTGGCCGTCAACAAGATAGAGACCTGGAGGTTCGCCGACGCTTCCGTGCTGGGAGACACCGAGGACAAGGTCCTCAACCCAGGCGAGAAGGATCCCCCCACGGTGTACGGCTTTGGCCACGCCGCCTTGTTCGCCGATGTAATCGATTCGATAGAGAGCGGACGGGAACCCTTGATATCCGGCCAGCGGGGAGCCAAGGCCCTCGACATAATCCTTGCAATCTACCAGTCCCAGAAGACCGGCAAAGCCGTCGACCTGCCATGCGATTTCTCGACATTTGAGATGAAGGGTGCGTTTGATTAAGAGACAGGATAACAGGATTACAAGGATCGACAGGATAATAAAATGGAAAGTGAGCTTGAGAAAGAGACAGGATAACAGGATTACAAGGATCGACAGGATAATAAAATGGAAAGTGA
>CAZKJA010000056.1:0-14269 GCA_964552925.1 uncultured Treponemataceae bacterium | reverse complement strand
GCCCGCGACAGTGAGTACGCAGAATGCGTGGTCGGGGGTCTGGACGCCCTTCATGGGGAGGACGAAAACCCTGGCCGCGAGGAGGTAGACCACCGCGGAGGAGACGCAGTTGAAATATCCTGTGTCGACCAGGCCGTCCACGGTGGTCGCGTCCGAACGATATTCCTTGAACAGGCTCCGGTGAAGGAAGGGAAGGATCGATTCAGCCCGCAAGGCCGGATCCTGGATCCTTTCCGACTTCGCCCGCAAGGCCTCGAATGTCTCGCGGAGCCGGCCGATGTAGTACTCCATGCGCGCCGGCGGAACGCCCGACGCGATAAGGCACGCCTCCGCGAGCTTCCGGGTGGGCATAGGCTCGGGGATGGTCCCTATCTCCATGAAACGCGGATCCGCGGAAAAGAACGCGGCCCACTCGGGGGGCGTGCGGGGGTATCCGGCCGGCGCGGAAGCCACGGCGGCACCCTTGGCCTGGCCGGCCGCGGCCGAGACAACGAAAACAGCAAGGATTACCAGCATGGCGCTTCGGGCGGGTACGAGCCTCATGCTGAAAGTATAACCCTCGGCCCGGCATGGGGCAAGCCAGCCTCCCTTATAGTCACGGACGAAGCGAAGTAGAACTCGTCGCGTCAGCGGAATACTTCGCCTTCTCGCCCGCCCACGCGGCCGTCGATACGGCGAGAGCGATGCCGAGCGCCGCGATCGCGACGACGGGAATGAATACCGGCGACGGGATTTTTCTGACGAGCCGCGCGCGTATCGTGCACGTCACGGCGGCGAGCAACGCGCACGCGAACGAGGCGCCCGGAGCGAAGGTACAGACCGACAGATAGCCCATGATATTGGGCCATGACGCTCCCGGATTCGGTATCAGGGTGACGATCGCTCCCAGCGCGAACAGGCCGCTCAAGGCCAGCAAGGGCCCGTACGCCGGCCCGTAGGTATTTTCCTTCACGCCATTACCTGGCGACGCCGATCTTGGGAATCCCGGTGACCCAACCGTGGAAGCGGTGCAAACCGCCGCCGAAGGCCTGGAGCGGGCAGACGACCGCGCCTTCCATGCCGAGCTCTTCGCAACGCGCCAGCGTACCCGCGTCGGCCGACGCCGTCGAACCGAACATCACGCGCTTCACTCCCTTGGCGGCGAGCGAGGCGAGCAGTTCCAGGTTCCTCGATTTATTCGTGATGACTACCGCGAGCTCGGGAGTCCCCGGCGCATCCTCGAGCCTGGCGTGGACTTTCACGTCGTAGTCGCCGGGAGCGGGGTTGACCGCGTGAACCTTGGAGCCGCGCGCCTCGAACGCCTCGCGGACGCTCTTGCAATACGCGGCATGCCGTTTCGAGTAGCCGACGAACAGGACATTCTCCGCCTTGAAAAACGATTCGGGAATCTTCTTTGCCATGATGGCTCCTTCTCCCCCGCACGCTCTCGCCGAAAAGGGGAATGATGTGCTTCAGGTTCCGGCCAAAGGCCCGGATCCGATAAGAAAATACTTGTTCATCGGAACGAGCGTCAAGCATACGCAGGTTTTATTCATTGCGGCAAACCCGCACCCGTGGTAAAACTGAACGGTTCGTTTTGTACAAATGGAGGCATTCGCATGGAAATAACCAGGCTCGAGCGGCCGCGTTCGCTCGATGAGGCATACAAGTTCGTTGTGGACGAGAAAGCCTTCATGATCGGCGGCGGGACATGGTCAAGGATGAGCCCGAAAAGCGTCGAGCTCGCGGTCGACCTGTCAGCTCTCGATCTGCGCTACATACGGGAGAATGGCAAGCGGATCGAGATAGGCGCGATGGCAACTGCGCGCGACATCGAGATATCGGCTATGCTTACCAAGGCCTTCGGACAGGTGTTCAAGGACGCCGTGTCGCACATCGTCGGCGTGCAGATGAGGAACATAGTATCCGTGGGCGGCACTGTCGCCGGCAGGTACGGCTTCTCCGACCTGAACACGGCGCTGCTGGCGATGAACGCCGTGGTGGCGCGGTACAAAGGCGGCGAACTGGGCTTGGCGGCTTTCCTGGCCGGCGAGACCGGCGGAGACGGCCCCGTCTTGATCGAGAAGATACTGATCGACGCCGACGCGGGCCGGGGGGCCTTCCAGTCGGTACGGAACACGATGTCCGACCTGCCGATACTCAACGCGGCGGCCTGCTTCGGCAAAGGCGGCTGGAGGATAGCGGTGGGTGCCCGTCCCGGTTCGGCCAAGCTTGCGAAGAAAGCCGCGGAGATGCTCGGAGCCAACGCCAAGCCGGACGCCGCAGCCATCGGCAAGGCGGCAGCGGTGGCGGTTGGCGAATTGAATTTCGGCGACGACATCCGCGGCACGGCGGAATACCGTGCCGATGTCTGCGCGGTGCTCGTGCGCCGGGCCATCGCGGAGCTAGCGTCATGATCATAAGTACAACAATCAATGGCAACAAGAAATCGCTCGATATACTACCAGGCGACATGCTTGTCGACACCCTGCGCGCCGCCGGCTATACGGAGGTAAAGAAAGGCTGCGACACCGGTAGTTGCGGCGTCTGTACGGTGCTGCTCGACGGCGCGCCCGTCCTGTCGTGCTCGCTGCTGGCGGCGCGGGCGGACGGTCGCGATATCACCACAATCCAGGGCGTTCAGGAAGAAGCCGCGGAGTTCGCCGCCTTCCTCGTAGCCGAGGGCGCAGACCAGTGCGGCTTCTGCGCGCCGGGCTTCGCGCTGTCGGTACTCGCGATGCGCAAGGAACTCAAGAACCCGGGCGAGGACGACATCAGGCACTATCTCGCCGGCAACCTCTGCCGCTGCTCAGGCTACGAAGGCCAGCTGAGGGCGATAAAGAAATATCTGGAGGCCGTCAATGCCTAAGTCATTCAACCAGGTAAAGAAAAGCATACCCAAGATAGACGGCATGGGACTGGTCGCGGGCCGCCCGGCGTACACCGACGACCTGGCGCCTCCCGACGCGCTCATAGTGCGCATCATCCGCAGCCCGCACGCGCACGCGCGCATAGTCTCGATCGACGCCTCAGAAGCCCTGAAGCTGCCTGGAGTCGCGTGCGTGCTCACGAGCGCCGACGTGCCGCGCATCCCCTTCACCCGCGCCGGCCAGGGCCACCCGGAGCCGAGCCCGCACGACAAGTTCATCCTCGACACCTACGTCAGGTACGTCGGCGACGAGGTCGCCGTGGTCGCGGCCGTCGACGAGGCGACGGCGCGCAAGGCGATGGCGCTCGTCAAGGTGAAGTACGAAGTGCTCGAAGCAATTCTCGACTTCGAGAGCGCGCTCGGGCACAAGGTCGTCATACACCCTGAACCCGAGATCCACGACATGTTCCCCATCGGCTTCGAGCCGAAGCGCAACGTGGCCGCCTCGTACCATATGGAGATCGGCGACGTCGAGAAGGTGCTGGCGGACTGCGATGTGTCCGTCGAGGGCACATTCCACACGCAGGCCCAGGCCCCCGTCGCCCTCGAGCCGCATACCGCCTACACTTACCTGGACCTCCACGGCCGGCTCAACGTCGTCACCTCGACACAGAACCCCTACCACACCCGCCGGCTGATGGGACAGGCTCTCGATATGCCGTTGCGGAACATCCGCGTCTACAAGCCGCGCATCGGAGGCGGCTTCGGCGGCAAGCAGCACGTCCACGTCGAGCCGTACGCCGCCCTCGTCACGCTGAAGACCGGCAAGCCGGCCAAGGTCGTGATGAGCCGCAAGGAAGTCTTCGAGTCGAGCTTCGCGCGCCACCAGATGCGGCTCACCATCCGTATCGGCGCCACCAAGTCCGGCCGGATAAGGGCCATCGACATGCAGGTGCTGTCGAACACAGGCGCCTACGGCGAGCACGCGCTGACGGTATTCATGGTCGGCGGCTCCAAAACCCTGCCCTTGTACAACAAGGTCGAGGCCGTCCGCTTCGGCGGCGACATCGTCTACACCAACAAGATCCCCGCCGGCGCGTACCGCGGCTACGGCGCCATCCAGGGCAACTTCGCCCTGGAATCGACGATGGACGAGCTCGCGCACAAGCTGGGCGTCGACGCCGTCGAGCTGCGCAAGCAGAACATGATAGCCGAGGGCCAGACCAGCGAGGTCTTCAAGATAATGGGCGAGGGCGGCGAAGGCGTCGAGATGGTCGTCGAGAGCTGCAAGCTCGACGAGTGCGTCAGGCGCGGTTGCGAGCTGATCCAGTGGAATCCGAAGGCCTTGGCGCGCGAGGTCGCACCGGGCAGGATCCGCGCCAAGGGCATGGCGATAGCGATGCAGGGCTCGGGCATCCCGCTGATAGACATGGGCTCGGCCAACCTGGAACTGCAGGACGGCGGCTTCTTCAAGCTGCACATCGGCGCCACCGACCTGGGCACGGGAAGCGACACTATACTGGCGCAGATAGCGGCCGAGGAACTCGGCGTCGGCACCGGCGACATAGTCGTGTACGCCTCGGACACGGACAGAACTCCGTACGACGTCGGCGCCTACGCTTCGAGCACTACCTACGTCTCGGGCAACGCCGTGATCAGGGCCGCGCAGAACATGAGGAAGGCCCTGTGCGAAGCCGTCGCCGACAAGTACGACCTGCCTGCCGGGGCTGTCGAATTCGACGGCAAGGAATTCTCCGGCGCGGACGGCAAGGTGCTCGTCAACCTCAAGGACTGGAGCTACGACACCCTCTACCACAACCACGCCAAGATGAAAACGATAACCGCCAGCGGCTCGTTCTCAGGCGAGAAATCGCCGCCGCCGTATATGGCGGGCTTCGCCGAGGTCGAGGTCGACGTCGAGACGGGCAAGGTCGACGTGATCGACTACGTTGCGGTCGTCGACTGCGGCACGCCTATCAACGTCAACCTGGCTCGCATCCAGGTAGAGGGCGGACTGCTCCAGGGCATCGGCATGACGCTGTACGAGGACGTCAGGTACAACGATAAAGGCCAGATGCTGACGAACAACATGATTCAGTACATGATCCCCTCGCGCGAGGACGTGCGCAAGCTTACTGTCGAACTGACCGAGAGCTACGAGCCCTCAGGGCCATTCGGCGCCAAGAGCGTCGGCGAGATAGGCATAGACACCCCGCTGGCGGCGATCGCCAACGCGGTGTTCAACGCGACCGGCGCCCGCATCCGCGAGCTTCCGCTGACGCCCCCGAGGGTCTTGGCCGCGATAAAGGCTGCCAGGCAAGTCTAATCAGAACGCGGCTATCATGGAGGCCGTCTCCTCGGTAGCCGCGCGGATGGCCTCGTCCCTGGCGCCCCGGTTTCCATACGCGCCCTGCGCGTCGCGCAAGGCGACGGCGCGTATCGCATCGACGAAGACGGACCCGGCGACCACAGCGTGCACGTAAGGCGCGATGGCGCGGGCTTGTCCGCCCGACCGTATGCCGAAGCCGCCGAGCACCTTGGAGCCGCCTTCGGCGCACGCCTTCAGGAAGGCGCGGGTCGCGTCGTCGACAACCGTGCTCGCGCCGGTGATGCCGGCCCGCAACGCGGCGTACAAGTACGGCCGTCCGAGAGCCGACATTGCCGCGAGCCGCTCGGGCCGCATCGAAGGCGCCGCGACCGATACGATCGCGGGCGCGGCCGCCCCATACCTCACGCCGAGCGCCGCGCAGGCGGCAGCCAGCCCTTCGTCGTCGTCGAACGGCAAGTCGGGGACTATAAGCCCCGCCGCGCCGGCTTTGGCCGCCCTGGCGGCGAACGCGGCGACTCCCGGCGTTATGACAAGGCTCGCGTACGCCATCACGAAGACGGGTACCGCAGGGTAGTTCCGGCGCAAGTCCTCCACCAAGGCGAACGCGTCCGCGGTCGTGGCGCCTCCAGCCAGAACGGCCGCGCAGGCCCCCTGGATGGCGGGACCGTCGGCGCTCGGGTCGCTGAAGGGAATCTGCACCTCCAGGTACGCGGCGCCGCCTTCGACCAAGCCGCGTGCGGCAGCCCTGCAGCCCGAAGCGTCGGGATATCCGGCGACCAGATGGGCCATCAATGGTATACGGCTCATTCGACTGCCTCCCCGGACATCGCCGCAAGTTCGCGCTCCAGGAAGGCCTTCCAGGCGACAGGCCTGAGCAAGGGCGCCGTTATGAAAAGATCCTTGTCCCCCCGCCCCGACATGTTCACCACGACGGAGCGCCCTTTCCCCAGGTTCCTGGCCAGGTCGATCGCCGTGGCGCCCGCGTGCGCGCTTTCGAGCGCGAATGCCACGCCCTCGTGGCGGGCGAAGAACTTCAAAGCCTCGAGCGCCTCGGCGTCGAGCGCGCGGCGGAACTCCACCCTGCCCGATTCCGCGAGCGCCGCAAGTTGCGGACCGATACCCGGATAGTCGAGCCCGGCTGATATCGAGTGCGTCGGCGCCACCTGTCCGTCGGCATCGAGCAGGAACCTGCTCTTGTAGCCGTGGACGATGCCGGTCCGGGCGCCCTCCCCCGTCATCCTCGAGGCATGCTCCCCCGGCCCTTCGCCTATGCCTCCGGCCTCGACCCCGACGAGCCGCGGCAGCCTCTGTCCGAGGTACGGCTCGAAGAACCCTATCGCGTTGGAGCCTCCGCCGACGCAGGCGACGAGTACATCGGGCTGTACTCCGCGGGCCGCCAGCTGCTCGCGCGTTTCCTTGCCGACCACGGACTGGAATGTCCTCACCATATCGGGATACGGCGAAGGCCCCAAAGCCGAACCGAGGATGTAGAAGGTGTCGGCGAACGTGGAGGCCCATGCCCTGAACGCCTCGTTGACGGCGTCCTTGAGCGTCCGGGCGCCGGATTCGACGGAGACCACCGTGGCGCCGTACAGTTCCATCATTGCGACATTGGGCTGCTGGCGGTCGACATCGACGGCGCCCATGTATATCGAGCACTCGAGCCCGAGCTTGGCGCAGGCGGCAGCCACCGCTACCCCGTGCTGGCCTGCGCCCGTCTCCGCTATCACCCGCTTTTTACCCATCCTGCGGGCGAGCAAGGCTTGCCCGACCGCATTGTTGATCTTGTGCGCCCCCGTGTGGGCCAGACCCTCGAGCTTTATATAGATGTCCGCCCCGCCGATTGCCCGGCTTGAGTTTTCCGCGTACAGGAGCGGCGTTGGACGACCGATGAAGTCGGCCCGAAGTTCCTGCAACCTTGCCATGAAGGCGGGATCGTCGATAGCGTCGAGGAAGGCGGTCTCCATCTCCTCGATCGCCCCTAGCAGTACCTCGGGGACGAAACGTCCACCGTAGGTTCCGAAATACCCTGGCCGTGAAACTGATGGCATTCGCTTGATCTCCCGGGATGCTATTGAAAATCTTATCCGATTCAGTCGTTGTTTCTATTCGTAGAATCCACCAAACAAGAAAATACCATGCGCGGATTTGCCCTGTCAATGCTAGAATATCCACGATGAACCCAAGGGAATTGTTGCTGAGCCAACTTGCGGACTATGCCACCCGCTACCTGGACGAAATCGATACAGTCTCCCGCTTCACGGATTTCGTCCACTCGCACGATGACGCCTTCCTGCGATCCTGCGCACCGGGGCATGTCACGGGATCGGCCTTCATAGTCGACCCGTCGATGCGCTTTACCCTGCTCGTCCACCACCGCAAGCTTGACAAATGGCTTCAACCCGGCGGCCACTGCGATCCGGGAGAAACCGCGCTTGCCGCCGCTCTGCGGGAGGCCTGGGAAGAGACAGGATCCTTAGCGTCGCCTATGGATCCGACGACGATTTTCGACGTCGACATCCACCTCATCCCCGCCAGGACCAAGTCCAATGGTGCCACCGAAAATCACACTCCCGCGCATCTTCATTACGATGCGCGTTGGTTGCTCGTCTCCTCGCCCGGAGCGACAAGCGTAAGCGAAGAGTCACATGCCGTAGAATGGGTAAGCCTCACCGAGGCAGTTCGCAGGAATCCGGAAGAATCCATCACGCGGATGGTCAGCAAAGCAAAAAAACTGGCCCGATAAGGCCGCGTGACTTCAGGACTATCAACCTTTCATGCCTACAAGGGGTCTCAATAGCGATTCCAGCCCGTTTTCCTTGATCGCATAGAGCGCTTCGAGCAGTTCGCCTGTCTCGCCGCGGGGGTAACCCTTGTGCGAAAACCAGACGACGTACGCCTCGGGTAGATCGATGAGCAAACGTCCCGCATACTTGCCGAAGGGTATGCGCGCGTTCGCCAGTCGTATAAGAAAAGCCGGATCCATCGCTTCATCGATAGCCATAGTTACGTCACGATAGCATGGATCGATCAGTCCGGACAGGCGCCTGGCGTTCAGCGGAGATCCACGTGCCCTCCGAATTCCCTCGCAAGTTCCTGCCAATGCTCCATTCGGCGGGCCAATTCCGCTTTGCTTTCTTTGTCCTCGCGGAATGCTATCAGAGTCCAGTCCATCTGCTCGAGCGCCGCGGCGAACTCGTCGATTTTTTGGAAAGGAATGGAGATCATTCTCAACCCCGCAGGATACGCTTTACGGCGTTTCAGACCATGATAGAACCCCGTCGTTATGTGATTTGGCTTTCCGCTGATGATCGGATAGGCGTACATCCACGCGCAGCTGAGCACCGGGGACGATTTACTCTCCCATAAGTCCCCGGAAACGTAGGAAGTAGCGCGCATTATGATATCCGCCTGCGGAAGGTCGGCCACGAAAAAGAGCAGATCGGGATCGAAGTCGCAGATCGAAACCGGGGAAAACTCCACAAAGTTGATCGTGCGGGGCTCAAGGATCGGCAGTCTTTGGTATAGTTGCTGGGCGGCTATCGGAGTCTTGTAGCAGCCGAAATCGTACCCAACCTGGCCACTCGCGGTTACGGGCGGCTTTTCGATCATCCCCAGCACCAATTTGCCGTAGCAGGCATCGTCTTCCGCGGTGACGTAGAATTTTTCCCCAGACGTCTGCGCGTGCTTCACGTACTGACAGAATGCCAGCTTGGCGCCTGCGTACGGCGGTACGTCCTTCGGTCTTTCAAAAAGCATCTTGATGGCAACAGCCGGATATTCCAGATTCAATTTTCCGATAAGCTCTTTGGTCTTCTCGCTCAGCATACCGGTTCCCTCCTGCGCGCCTTCTTCGGGGCGTCACCCAAAGTCCGCTTCAGGCGAGTGAGCGCTTCCAGGATGTATTTGGTGGGGCAAGCAAGATTCCAACGTTCAAAGCCCTGCCCCTGCAGCCCGAAAATAAAGCCTTCGTCGAAAAACAAATTCGCTTCCTCTTTAAGAAGTTTCGCCAGTTCATGGCATTCGATGCCCAAACCGTTAAAATCCATCCATAAAAGATACGTGCCCTCCAGACGAAAAACCTTGATCTGGGGAAGTTCCCTATCCAGGAAAGCGACTATCAGATTCCGGTTCGTGTCTACGAGGCCGATCAGTTGGTCCAGCCAATCCCCACAGTATTCATAGGCTAATCGGCAGGCTTCCATACCCAGAATATTGCACTTCGGGTTGCCTTCCGTCGTCAGGACCTCTTTCCAATAAGCATCGCGGATAGCTTTGTTCGGAATGACGATATTCGAGGTCTGCATCCCGGCAAGGTTGAAGGTCTTGCTCGGAGCGGTGCAGGTAATCGAATGCCGGGCGAATTCCTCGCTCATGGACGCGAATACCGTATGGTGGAAGCCGGGCATGATCAAGTCGTTGTGTATCTCGTCCATCACGATCAAGACACCGTTGTCGACGCAGATGCGGCCTATCCGCTTTAACTCCTCCGGGGTCCAAACCCTTCCGGTGGGATTATGCGGACTACAGAGGATCAGAAGTTTCGTGTTGGGGTCTTTCGCCTTCCGCTCGAAGTCGTCGAAATCGATCTCGTAGCGGTCGCCGTTGACGACGAGCTTGGTATCCACCAATACCCGATTGTTCCGCTGGATGGCGAAGTACATAGGATAATACACCGGAGTCATAAGCATAACTCCTTCGCCCTCCTTGGTGAAAGCCTTCACTGCGGTAAAAAAAGCGTTTATAACGCCGGGGGCATCCTTCAGCCACTCCGTCTCGATCTTCCAGCTGTGACGGCGGAGCATCCAGGCCTTCACCGTATTTTTGTACGCTTCAGTGGGCATCGCGTAGCCCAGCACCGTACTATCCAAAAAAGCTTTCAATCCTTCGATTATTTCCGGTGGATTGAGGATCTCCATGTCAGCAAGGGAAAAGGGGATAACGTCCGAGGCAACTTCGGGAAAATTTGCCATCTCATCCCATTTTGAGCTCCCCATCGCGCGGCGGGGCCGCACAGTCTCAAAATCGTATCCTTTCATTTTCCGCTCCAAGCAAAATCATTCTTGGTTTCAATTATAATTCTCACGGATTTTCCTTTTCTTGCCGAAAACGCGCGGGTCGCGTTTTCGATTGTCAGACCCGCGCTTTTCGGAAATTTCCTGCGTATGCGCTTGGCTATATTGAAATCGTATCAGCCCGCTTATTCGATCACGATTCCGTCGGCTAGAAGTTCCTCATCGGTCTCGTGTTTGCGGCCCCATCCAGAGAGGATCGCAAACCAGAAAACGATCACGAGAGCCATGCTGTGGAAATTGTAGACGACGAATTCGATAGGATTGTAGCCTTCCTTGACGACACCAGCGGCCACTGCCAAAGAGGCGAGTACCATGCATCCGGCGTTGGTCGGCACGAGGTAGCCGACACCGCAGCCGAGGCCGTCCAGAAAATTAGCGGCTCGGGCGCGGTCGATCTTGAATGGTCTCAGGAGTCCGCGGATGATCGGCCCGCAGAACGTGATGGCCGAGGTGCCACTGCTGATCGCGATGCTCATGATGCTTACCATGCCGCCGGCCGCTATTTCCGCGGTCAGATCGGACTTGGCGAATTTTCTCATCGCCTTCAAGAAAGCCTCCAGGACGCCAGCTTCGCGGATGAGACTGACGACAAAGAAAATGAACAAGAGGAAAATGATCGAGTTGATCATCCCGTCGAATCCGGAGGCTATCAGGCCGTCCTTGGCCACCAAAGCCGATATTTTCAAATACCCGAAAGGGAGGAGCATGATGATGCCGAGCAGTTCCGCTACGATCATGGCGGTAAAGAAGTTCGCCTTATTCAGCATCATAACGACGACGACAACCGGGATGATAAGGAAAACAAGGCTTGAAGCGTAGGTGGCGTCCACGGCCGTGGCGGATGCGGCGACCGGATTGGTCGTGCTGATCCCCACGATAACGAACGCGACAGCGGCCGCGGCTCCGGCGAGAAGCGAATATTTTAACCTGGATTTCACCACGCGGATGATGCTGACTTCCTGGGTCAACGATGACGCGATGGTGGTGTCCGATATAGGCGCCAAATTGTCCCCGAAACAGGCGCCGGACATGATGGCGCCGCAGACCACGTTGACGTCGCAACCCATGGCGACGGCCACCGGCAGCATAACCGGAGTGACGGTGGTGACGGTCGCCGCGGCGCTCCCGGTCGCGCTGGACAGGACGACGCCCAGCAAGAAAACGAGCAAAGGCATCATCGAGGGCGTCAGATGGACTTGTGAAGCGGCCCAGAGCATGGCCGATACCAAGTGCGACGCTGTCAGTATCTTGGACAGGATGCCTGCGAACAGCAGACTGGCGATCAGGAAGGCGAAAATGTTGTCCTTGACGCCGTTGAGCAGAGCGTTCTGGAAACGCGATTTGTCTTTATAGACCAGGAAGCCCACCACGACAGCGGCGACGCCGGCGCTCCAGAAATTCTTCGTAGAACGCAATCCACTCGCGGCCAGCGCTATCATGACCACGATCATGACTATGAGCGGCAATACGCCACCCAGGATGCCGCCGTAGGTTTCGGCGGCAGTGGTCTCACCTTTTTTCTTCGATTCGGACATGATGCCATTCCTCCCTCTTCTTCGTGTTGCTGTATTGTGATGACGGCAAAAGCCTCGTTGAATTACTAAAGCAGAAACCATGCCATGCCATTATCACTGGTTTTTTTATATATTCCGGCAAATCGAACAAGCTTGACGGGATTATCGGGAAATGCAGGTATCCCAATAATCCCATTCATATGTTATTATCAAGTGTCATCCTGGGGAGGTTGAATGAAAGAGCTTGCGGTACTTACCTATTCGGAAAAAGCGGCTGAGTTGTACTGCGGCAATCTAGAAAAACTGCTGAACGGCAGGATTCATATTACAAAATACTGTGTGGAACAAGACGAAATCAACGATCGCATAGACGCGGATTTGGTTATGATTTCCGCCTATGACCTGTATGATTTGGTGAAACGCTACGTTCCTGACGACGTACAAATCATGATCCCGAACCTCACCATCCAGAAAAGCAGCTTCAAGCTCATCAAGGAGCTACCAGCCGGCACGAGAGCGCTTCTCGTGAATGCAAACTTCGATATGGCGGTGCAAAGCGTCGAGCAGATATACCAGTTCGGCGCCAGGCACATCGAACTGATTCCGTATTCACCTTATCTTGAGGACATCGAAGACATCGCTATCGCCATCACGCCCGGGGAAAAGCAGAATGTGCCCAAAGGGGTGGAGACGGTGATCGATATCGGGAACAGAGTCATCGACGTCAGCACCATCGTCAATATTCTCATCTATTTCAATATAGAGGAATTGTTCAATACGGAAGACATGAAGGACTATTGCCGTAGCATAATGCCCCAGAATTACAACCCACGCTTCCAGGACAAGCTCAATCCCTTCAGCATGAACGATTTCCTGATGGCCAACTATCGGCGAGGCATCATTGGATTCAGCCCCAACGGGATCATCCTGAACTACAACAGCGCAGCTGAAAAAACCTTGGGGTATAAAAGGGCGACGGTGATCGGAGAAAACATCCTCAGCCTCTTCCCGGAGCCGATAATCCGGGAAACCATCCGGAATCTTAAGCCAATGCAAAAAAAACAGATCAGGATCAACGGGCGGGATCTGCTTGTGGACATCAATATCGGAAACGTCAGTTCCACGAAGATATGCTATCTCATATTCGAGCAGACCCGCGAATCGGCCACGAAGCTGCCCGACTACAAAAGCCAAGCCATCGGGCACGGGTACGTGGCTAAATACGGTTTCGACGATATAGTCACCCGCAACGAGGAATTGATCAACCTTAAAAGAATCGCGGAACTCAACGCGGCTTTCGATTCCTCGGTGCTTATCCTCGGGGAAAGCGGAACGGGTAAAGAGCTATTCGCGCAAGCCATCCATAACGCGTCGAAACGGAAAGACAATCCCTTCGTCGCGATCAACTGCGCGGCCGTCGCGGAAAGCCTACTGGAAAGCGAGCTATTCGGATACGACGAAGGCGCGTTCACCGGCGCGCGGCGGGGAGGGAAAAAGGGGCTTTTCGAGCTGGCCCACTGCGGGACGCTGTTCCTCGACGAAATCGGCGAAATGCAGGTCCATCTGCAAGCCAGGCTACTGCGGGTACTACAGGAAAAAGAGATTGCCCATATCGGCGGCAATCGCGTCATCAGCGTCGACGTGAGGGTAATCGCGGCGACGAACAGGGATATCGCGCAATTGATCCGCAGCGGTTCTTTCAGAAGGGACCTCTTTTATCGGCTCAACGTCATCACGCTGAAACTGCCGAATCTCCGCGAAAGAAAGGAAGACCTTCCCTTGCTGATCGAGGAATTCAAGAAACAGATGGCAGCCGATTTCAACATCCATCCGTTGGTGATGAAGGAATTCCAAAAACACAGCTGGGACGGCAATATCAGGGAACTACGTAATTGTATCGAATATTTCAAGAACCTGCGAAAGACGTGCATAGACATGAATGATGTCCCATTTCTGGAAAAGAAAGGAATACCCGAAACTCGGACTAATGACGAGGATACGGAATGCGAAAGAGCATGGAACGGAGCATTCCCCGATAATCCCTCGGAAGCGTTCTTTATCCTTGAAGTTCTTGATGAGGCTCGGCGGAATTGTGCGATATTGGGCAGACGGGGCATTGCCGAACTCTCTCAAAAAAAATACAAATACTTGTCGGAAATGAAGATACGATTGATTTTCTCTCGCTTAAAAAGTCTTGGACTCATCACGGTCCTAAAAGGCAGGGGCGGTACGAGAATAACGGAGAAAGGCGTCGCCTTTCATGAATCCGCCCGCTACCTTTAAGAATCAGATGAAATAAATAATTTGGGCAACACGTCATGAATAGCGCTCACGTGGTTCTCTCGTTCGCGTTGGAGAAAGCGATCCAAGTGCGCGCCTCGCCCTGCGCTGCCGCTTGGGACGCTCCCTCGGTACGGCGCAAAGCGCCGCATCGTGTGGAAAATATTGGTTAGTTCCTCGAACCTTGTTGCCAGGTATAAAGGCTACTATTAGCGGTAGTCTG
>CAZKJA010000055.1:0-14334 GCA_964552925.1 uncultured Treponemataceae bacterium | reverse complement strand
ATGCGTCCGCCGGAAGCTTTTTCAGCCAGCCGCGACAATTCCCTTGTGGCGAGCGCCGCCGGGTGGTCGCGTCCGCTCTCCTGCGCCATGCGGACAAGCAGGCGCGGAGCAGCGGCCTCGGCGGTTTCAGAGGAGGAACACGAAGCGACGAGCAAAGCAAGAGTTCCGGCGCACAGAAACCGCGGTAGCCCGGACAAGGACGAACCTACTTCAGGCTGGTCGGCGCGACGAAGTCCATGTCGTCGAAAGTCTGGTTCTCCCCCGCCATGCCCCATATGAACGTGTAGCTGCCGGTGCCGACGCCCGAGTGAATCGACCAGCTGGGGGAGATGACGGCTTGTTCGTTGGCGACCACCAGGTGCCTGGTCTCGGCCGGCTCTCCATTGAAGTGGAACACCCGCGCGTCGGAGGCCATGTCGAAATACAGGTAGACTTCCATGCGCCTCTCGTGCGTGTGGCAGGGCATCGTGTTCCAGACGCTGCCTTTCTCGAGGATAGTCATGCCCATCACCAGCTGGCAACTCTTGCACACAGCGGGGTGTACGTACTGGTATATCGTGCGCGCGTTCGATGTCTCGGCCGCGCCGAGTTTCTTGGGGTTCGCGTCCTTGAGCGCGATCATCTTGTTGGGGTAGCCTTGGTGCGCGGGGGAGCTTACAAGGTAGAACTTCGCGGGGTCGGAGGCCGACGCCGATTCGAAGGATACCTCCTTGGTCCCCATGCCGACGTAGGCGCCGTCGCCCTTGCCCATCGCGTTGGCCTTGCCGTCGAGGGTCATAGTACCCGAGCCGCCGATGTTTATGATGCCGAGTTCGCGCCGCTCCAGGAAGAACGTAGTGCCGAACTCCTTGCCGGCCTCGAGCGACAGCTTGCCCTTGACCGGCATCGCCCCGCCGAAAACCACGCGGTCCTGGTGGCTGTACGTAAGCATGATCGAATCGGCCGCGAAAACGCTTTCGACCAGGAAATGCTTGCGTTGCTCCGCCGTATCGTATTTTCTCGCGTCGCCGGGGTGGTTGGAATACCTGATGTCGAGTTTCATTGATGCTCCTTTATCGTTGTACCCGACCGGAACCGTCTCCCTTGAGGAGGTTCTCGATCTCGGCTTTCGTGGACAGGTTGAGGTCGCCGGGGATCGAATGCTTGAGCGCCGAAGCCGCTACCGCGAACTCAAGCGCCTTGGCCTCGTCGCCCGCGAAATTGAGCAGGCCGTAGATGAGCGCCGCGGAGAAGCTGTCGCCGCCGCCTACGCGGTCTATTATATCGTCGATTTCATAGGCTCTCGAGACGTGGAAGCCGCCGGCGCCGTGCAGGATTCCGGACCAGCCGTTCCTGTCTGCCGATCGGCTCTCGCGCAGCGTTATCGCGACTATCTTCACGTTCGGGAATTCGCGCTTCACCTTTTCGGCCAGGGCCCTGTACTGTTCGGTGCCCAGCTTTCCTTTGGTCACGTCGACGTGTTCCGGTTCGATTCCCAGGCACATCTGGACGTCTTCCTCGTTCGCGACGAGGATGTCGGCGTAAGCTGCCAGGGGGCGCATCACCTCGGGAGCCTTCTTGCCGTAGTTCCACAGCTTCTTGCGGTAGTTGAGGTCGATCGACACGCGGGTGCCGGCCGCCTTGGCCGCTTTGGCCACCTCGAGGGCAGCCTCCGCCATCGAGAGCGAGAGAGCAGGCGTGATGCCGGTGATATGGAACCAGTCGGCGCCTTTCAGTATCGTCTCCCAGTCGAAATCGCCCGGCTTGACCGCCTGGATACAGGAGCCGTCGCGGTCGTAGACAACGTTGGACGGCCGCTGGTTGGCTCCGGTCTCCAGGAAGTAGACGCCGAGCCGGCCTTTGGTCCGCTTGATGGCCGAGGTATCGACGGAATAGCGGCGCAGTTCGCGGAGCGCCGCCTCGCCTATCGGGTTGTCCGGCAACGCGGTGACGAAAGCCGCCGATTCGCCGAGCATCGCCAGCGAGACCGCGACGTTGGCCTCGCCGCCGCCGAAGGTGGCCTCGAGGGCGGGGGACTGGAAGAAACGCTCGTTCGCCGGCGATTTGAGGCGAAGCATAATTTCCCCGAAGCTTACAATCCTGTGCATGGATACGCTCCCAATAATGTTGTACTGGACAATAATACCCGACAATCGAATTTAGTCAACAAATATGGAACAATAGTCCATTTTTATATAATCAGGGTCGGGCGCGGAAAGCGCCTGATATGCGCTCCCACAGGAAGACGGACGGCCTTGTCTCGCTCCGTATGGCAACGAGCCTGCGCGATGTTTCCGGATCTGCGGTCCGCGAACCATACACTTCCCTTTCCAATGCGTCGATGACAAATGGCGCGTCCGAGGCGGATCGGGGGAAGCGGCCCGCCAAGCGGGTTGCGTATTCGCGGGGCGTCTCGTTTGCCTTTCTGCGTACGCCAAGCGTGCGGCCGCAGTGGAGCAGCCTTGCGTACGCAGAGACTGCAACGCTCCGTTTGGGGCTGCGTCGCTGAAGCCGCGTCCGTACGACGAGGAAGAAGCGGGCAATATCTCGGAAAAAAGCGAGCAACCAGGCGGGCAAGCGCGGGATCGCTGGGGCCTTGCCGTGTTTTTCAACCCGGGTAAGAAGGAGGCGTGTCAGCCAGTAGAGTCCGTACGCCGCCAGCGCGGTGAGCGTGGCCGCGGCGAGTATGCCCAGCATCCATACCAGGATGTTTACAAGGATATCCACCCGGGGATCGTCGGCGCCGGGGATGGGCACCGCTTCGGCGCTTGCCCCTGAACCTGCCGAACCGGCGGACGCTGGCAGCTCGTAGAATCCAAAAAGCCAGCGGAGGAAGCGCACGATATGGGGCTCCAAATCGAAGTACGCATCCCTTATGGATTCGCCGAGCCTTGCCGCCGGGGCGAACAGGAGGGGAACCAAAGTATATACAGCAGCCGACGCGAGCAAGAACACTGTCGCGACCGGGACGACAATCAGGCGCCTCGGGCGCTTGGACAAGCCTCCACGGCGGACGCCGTCGACCCGGCACATTCCGAGCGCGATGATCGAAAACAGGATGAACGGAAGTACAAGGCGGCCTGAAGCCGGATTGTCGATATGCACCAGCGCGGCAAGGGAAAGCGCGAACAGGAAGACGGCGATGCCTTCGTCGAACCTGGCGACGCAGAACCTGGCTCCCTTGTCGCACGTTCCGAGCCATAGTCCCCGGAACCAGAATACCGCGGTCCAGCCGAGCACGAGCATGAACACTACAAACTCCCGTTCGCTCACGGGGAGGATAGCGTCGGGGATGAACGGCGTCCCCCGGTACATTGCCAGCAACGCCAGGAATGAGACCGACAAGCCGAGCGCGTGGGCGAGCACGTGGTAGACGAGACGTCCCCCCGCGGCGCGTAGCATTCGGTTCAATGCAAGAGCGCCTAGAAGCGTCAGCCAAGCGGGCAGGAGGGGGAGCTGTTTGTCAAGCGGAAGAAAGGTGTACGAGGCGACGAGGTACAGCTTGACGGCTTCCATCAGGGCCATAAACGGGTAGGCCGCGTTCATGCGGATGGGTCCTCTTCATTATCTCTCGCGACGCCGGCGGCGCCGCCGTCGAGAACGCTGCCGAAGGACAGGGCGGGGCAACCCATGATCTCGTCCGCCCGGGTCGGCTCGGAAAAAAGGAATAGCACACGCTCCCGCCTGCTCGCCGGCAGGGAGAGGAATTTTCTTGTGCCTTCATCGGGCGCCCGGGATACCACGACGTAGCCGGCGCCCGAGGTTCCGACGTTCGCGAGGAGCGGCAGGATGGCCTGTCCCGCGTCGAGTCCGCAGCGGGCGAGCAGTTCCAGCGTGCTGCCCATGTGTTCCGGTCCGCGACCCAATGGCAACACCGCGGGGAATCCCCTGACCAGCCGGTCGGTCGCGATGGCGAACGACGCGCCTTCTTCGGCCAGACTGGCGATAAGCGACGCGGCGAGTTCCAGGGCCGATTCGAACCCGGCCCTGTCTTCGGCGATCTCGAAGCCCTTGCCCACGAGCAGGAAGAACACCTTCTTGTGCGAGGTCGGTTCGAATATCTTTTCCTGGAGGATGCCCAGCCGTGCGCTCGCCTTCCAGTGGATGTTCCTTGCCGGCCTGTTGCCCGAGTATTCCCGTGTCCCCTCGTACCAGGCGGGATCCTCTATTATGCCCCTGGAAGGGTGGATGCCGAAGTAGTCGCGGAACGGGAGTTCAAGCTTGTGGATCGGAACGAGGCGGGGGAACACGACGATCTCGCAGGGGAACGGAAAGGTCTTTTCCTTGCGGGTGAGTCCAAGCACGTCGCCGGCGCTCAGGGTCGCCGGACCGAGACGGAATACTCCCCGCCTGAGCGCGTTGAAGTTCCAGGCTCCATTCACACGCTCGAAAGGGAGCAATCCGGTCTCGCCCTCGATCCGGTCTTCGGCGGGACCCGGTCTGGCGTCGTCCGCGGCCGGTTCGAGCGCATCGGGGTGGGGCAGTTCAAGGCGCACCCAGACAGGCAAGGGTTTCCGGTTCGATATCAAGGTAGCCAATTCCAGCGTGTCCCCGGGGAACAGGTGGTCCTGGGCGACGGAAAGCGTGATGTCCAGTCGGAATAAGGCGATGTTGCCCCAAGCGCGGACGGCGAGCATCAGAACCAGTACTATAGCCATGAAAAATGTCAACGTGCCGGCCGCGTGGGCCGCGGCGACCAAAAGCCCTAGGCCGAGCAGGATGATCGACAGCTTGAACGAGAAAATGCTGCCGGTGTCGGGCTCGACTTCCTTCATCGCCCGCGGCTCAGACCGGCGAGGCGACGGGGACGCGGTCGAGTATCCCCTCGATGATCGCCTGGGCCGAGGCGCCCTTCGCGCGTTCCTCGTGGCGCAGGATGATGCGGTGCGTCAGGACCGCCGGCGCGAGTTCCTTCACGTCGTCGGGCGTGACGAAGCTCCGTCCGCGGACCGCGGCCAACGCCTGCGACGCCTTCATCAAGCCCAGCGAGCCGCGCGGGCTGGCGCCGTACCGGACCTGCGGGTGTATCCTCGTCGCGCCTGTCAGGTCCGCTATGTATTCCCTCACCGAAGCCGGCACGAGCACCAAGCTCCTCTGCCTCTGCAGAAGGACGATCCGTTCCGGCGTCGCGACGGCCTCGAGCGTCACGAGCGGGTCGTCCTCCCTGAAGCGCTCCAGGATCGCGAGTTCCTCTTCCCTGTCCGGGTATCCCAGGTCTATCCGCATGAGGAACCTGTCGAGCTGGGCCTCGGGTAGCGGAAAGGTGCCGTCCATCTCGATGGGGTTCTGCGTCGCGATCACGAAGAAAGGCCGCGGGAGGTCCAGGGTATGGCCGTCGACGGTCACCTGGAACTCGCCCATGCTCTCGAGCAGGCTTGCCTGTGTGCGCGGGATTGTGCGGTTTATCTCGTCGGCGAGGAGAACGTTGGACATCACAGGGCCGGGGTGGAATACGAACTCACCGGATTTCTGGTCGTACACCGAGAAGCCCGTGACGTCGGAAGGCAGCAGGTCGGGGGTGAACTGGATGCGGCGGAACGAGCCGCCCATGCTTCTTGCAAGCGCCTTGGCCATCAGGGTCTTGCCGAGGCCGGGGACATCCTCCAGAAGGACATGGCCCTCGGCGAGCAGGGCGACGACAAGCAGTTCCAGAACCCGTTTCTTGCCAACCACGACGCGCGAGGCGTTCTCGAGTATCGCGGAGCTTTCATTCTCTTTCAGCATTGTCAGACTATACCAATGATGGCTTGAATGGGACAGAGGTTCCTCCTTGCGATGAATTGTACGATATAATCCCGGGAATTGATTTTAACCGTTTGTTTATCAGTACCTTGTACATATGAACAAGAGCAAAAATGTGCTGGTCCCCTTCGTGGTGCTCGCGGTTCTTGCCATGCTGGGCTCGTGCGAGTCGCTTTCCTCCTTGACTATAGGCTTCGAGAGCGGGAGATCCTCTGGTAGTCCGCCTGCCAGGTTGCCTGCCCCGCATCGACAGATCGGAACCTTCCAGAACAACAGTTCGGTCCATCTGGACTCCGGCACCTTCCGTGGCAATTTCACCATCAACGCCAACCAGGTGACCCTGTCCGGCAGGGGGACAAGGCAGACAATCATCGACGGCGATGTACGGATCGAAGGCAACAATTGCGTCATACGGCAGTTGCGGATTCGTGGCGATGTCTATATTACTGGAAACAACGCTGACCTGCGCGGCGTTGTCGTCGAAGGCCGCGTGTTTTCGAGCGGGTTTGATCACCGCTTGCCTCCTCCGGCCAAACTGCCGAGACGGTAAGCCTCTTGTCATTGCACTCCCTGTAACGTTGGCCTCTGTCCAACCTTTGCTATATATTCAAAGTGTATAGCCATCAAGGAGTTCCCATGATACGAGCTTTCCGGAGGGCTGGTTTGCCGGCCGTCCTTCTTATGGTTCTGTTTGCCGGCGCCTGCGTTGGATCGCCGGCGACGGCTCCTTTGGACAATAGTGTCGCCCTGCCCGGCGGTTCCGCGTGGGATCCGGGAGACCTCCTGCCGCTCGCGCCGGAGCTTGTCAAGAAAACGCTTCCCAACGGGCTTACATACTACGTGCGCCGCAACGGCAACCCGGGCGGCAGGGCGGTGATGTTCCTCGCCATCGCGTCCGGATCGTCGAACGAGCGGGATGACCAATCGGGGTACGCCCACTTCGTCGAGCATATGGCCTTCAACGGCACGACCAGCTTCCCGGAGAACGAACTGGTGAAGTACCTCCGGTCTATAGGCATGGATTTCGGCGCCGAGATCAACGCGCACACGACGCGCGAGGAAACTCAGTATGCGCTCGAGATGCCGCTCGATGATCCGGCGTATTTCGACACGGGACTCAAGGTGCTCAAGGAATGGGCTACTGAAGTCACGTTCGATCCCGTCGAGGTCGAGAAGGAAAAGGGCGTGATCCTCGAGGAACGGCGCCTGGGGATCGGCTCCGGAGAAATCGCGCGCACGCGGGAGCTCCAGGGATTGCTCGCGGGTTCGAGGCACGCCGACCGGGAACCTATCGGATTCGAGGAATCGATCAAGTCCGCGACGGCCGAGGGCTTGAAGGCTTTCTACTCGGAGAACTACCGGCCGGACAGGATGGCGGTCATAGTCGTGGGCGACATCGATATAAAAGCGGTAGCAAACAAGATAGAAAAGGAATTCTCCTTCCCCGCGGCGGACGGCCCGGTCCGGCCCAGGCCGACGTTCCCCGTCGTGACCACGAACAGCCTCGGGTTTGTCGCGACATTCGACGAGGACTTCGATCCTTCGGTCATCACCTACCGCAAGATAGTCCCGTACGAGCCGGAAACGGTGATAGGCGATTATCTGGAACTGCTCGGGCTCCGCGTCTCCGCCGAGGCGATACGCCTGCGCCTTTCCGATCTTTCGCGTACGGGGAAGTCGGCTTGGCGGGAAGCGTACTTCGACGATGACTATTTCTTCGGGCGTACGCGGCTGTACTCGTTCTCGCTGTCCGTATCGACGGGAGGCGAGGCCGCCGCCTTCGCCGGCCTTGCCTCGGAGGTCGAGCGGCTGCGCCGGTTCGGCTTCACCGAGAGCGAGTTCCGCCGTACGATCGACTTGTACGGCCGTTGGCTTTCTACACTGAACGTGGAGGACGACGACCTGAAGAGCCGCAGCTTTGCCGAAGAGTACGTCCGCAACTTCATGTACGGAGAGCCCGTGCCGGGCGTGGTAAACGAACGGGTCTATATACGCAGCTTTCTCGATTCCGTCACGCTCGAGGATCTGAACGGGATGGCCCGGAAGATGCTCGCGGCGGACGAGGGGTTCGTCGCCGTCCGCGCGAAGCCGGGAGCAGACATCGCCTTGGTGAATAAAAAGGCGTTCGGGCAGCTCTTGCGGGATGCGCGGGGCGCGCAGCTGGAACAGGTCGCCGCGAATATCGACGAAGGAGGCTTGTTCGACAATTTGCCCCAGCCGGGTTCCATCGTCGGCGAGAAGGAACTCGCCAACAAGATAATCGAGCTCACCTTGTCCAACGGTGCGAGGGTGTTGTTGCGCCCGACCACCTACGACTACGATTCCATAAACTTTTTCGCCTGGTCCCCGGGGGGCTACCTCGCGATGCCGATGGGCATGCAGAACCAGGCTACATTCGCGCCGTCGCTCTTGTCGAACGCCGGGCTGGGGACGATGAGCGCAACAAGGGTCGATGAGGTGACCGCGTCGCTCAACGCAAGCCTGCAGTGGTCTATCGGCGAGGATGGCGAGGTGATGGCAGGCAAGACCTTGAAGAAGGATCTGGACGCATTCCTCCGTATCGTCTACCTGACGGCCGCAGAACCAGGTACCGACGCCATCGCGTTCAACTCGGCACGCGACAAGCTTGCCGACCAGGTAGGACCGTACGTGCGCGATCCCGGCTACAGGTTCCAGGTCGCCTGGAGCGGCGACCTTTTCGGCGACAATCCGAGGGCGGACGCGATCAAGGCTTCATACGTCAAGTCGATCGACTTCGGTGCGACAAGGGAGATGGTCGTGGGCGCCTTGGCCAACGCCTCCGATTTCACCTACGTGCTCGTAGGCGATTTCGACATCGAGACCGCGAAAACCCTTGTGGCCAGGCACCTCGGCGCGATACCGGCGGGGTCGGTGGATGCGCCGCGTTGGGAACTTCCCCTGGTCGCCAGAAGTGGCGGCGGACAAGTTTCCTACCGTCTGTCCAGGGAAGACCGAGCAAGCGTGCGGATGGTGTGGGCGGCCCCTGCAGCGTGGTCATGGCAACGCGAGGCGACGATCGAGCTTCTGGCTCAGGCGCTCAACAACAGACTCCTCGACGCGCTCAGGGAAGACCTGGGCGGGACCTACGTCGTGTCTACAAGGGCCGCGTTCTCGAAGACCCCTGTGGAACAGTACTCGTTTATCGTCCAGTTCGACACCCAGAGTACGCGCGTCGACGAGATGGTCTCGAAGGTCCGAGCAGAGGTGGCCCTTCTTGCGTCCGGAAACTTCGATCCGATGTACGTGCGGCAGATAGCCGCAGCGGCCCAGAGGGATCTCGACGGCCGATTGCGTACCAACGAGTATTGGATAAGTCGCATCGTCAATGCGCTCTCCACGGGGATGGATTTCGACATACTCGGCCGCGCCAAGGAGACTGTGAAGTTCGTTGACCCGCAGGCGTTCCGGAGTTTGGCTTCCGAGCTTCTGGTACCGGGGCGCGAGTTCGTCTACGTCATGATGCCGGAATAAAAAAAACGCCCCGGCACAACCGGGGCGTCTCTTTGAGCGACTGCGGGCCACTATTTGACGGGCTCCATGAGGATGACGTAGCCTGCCGGCATCTCCTCGTCGCCTTGTATCGGCGCTACCTCGAGGAGCACTGAGCCCTTGCCGGATTTCAGCGACAACGTCGCGTGGGCGCCAGGGGAGGTGGAATCAGGGGTTCCGGCGGACGCGAGCAAGTCGGTCACCTCCGCGGGCGTGGCGAAAAGCAGGTGCAAGGCCGTTCCTATCCTGTTGTCCTCTCCTGTCCTGTACGCGGTCCTGGCCGAATTGTTGACGAAAGAGATGCGCCCGTAGAGATCCGTCAGGAAGACAGGGCGGGGGAATCGTTCCAGGATGCCCCGGTACCAATCGTTGTGGTCCCGTTCCCGGAACTCCTTGGCCCGGCGCAACGCGAGTTCGATTGTCGTCCTGAGCGTTTTTTCGTCGAATGGCTTTACGAGGTACCCGAATGCGCGCGTTCCCAGCGCCCTGCTGAGCGTCTCGTCGTCGGAAAAGGCGGACAGGAATACGAATGGAACCTCGAACTCACCGCCGACTATGTACGCCGTCTCGATGCCGTCCTGGAATCCCTTGAGCCGAATATCCATAAGGATCAAGTCGGGCTTGTTGACGACTATGGCCGCGGGAACGTCCTCCCCGCGTTGGACGGGGGCGGGTACCCGGTAACCGAAGCTCTCGAGGGTTTCCTTGAGCTCCATTCCTACGAGGCTTTCGTCCTCTACGATCAAAATCACCGATGCAGACACGTTGTTTCCTTTGGCAAATACGGATTAACTATTTAAATGTTTGTTCTATAGGAAAGGAATATACTTGAATAGAGCTGACAGTGCAACGACAAGAACCAGGGCCGGCAGGAAATCGCCGGTCTTGATCTTCTTGAGGCCCAGCAGGTTGATGCCTATCATCATGACCAAGGCTCCGCCGACTGCCGAGAGTTCGGTGATCATGACGGGGGTTACGTACGGTTTCACCCAGCTTGCGGCGAGCGTCAGGCCGCCCTGGTAGACGAGCACCGTGACCGCGGAAAAGCCCACGCCGATGCCCATCGCGCCGGCGAACATGACCGCCACGAAGCCGTCCATGACGCTCTTTGTGAGGATGAGGTCGTAATCCCCTTCCGTTCCGGCCTTGAACGAGCCGACCAAGGCCATAGCCCCTACGCAGAACAACACGGACGCGTTGAGGAAACCGTAGGCGAAGCCCGTGGCCGCCGGCTCTGTCCCTGGAGTCGCCGGGATGCCCGCCGCGGGAGAACCCGGGCGTTTTTCAAACTTGACGCGCAGCCACTCGCCGAGCCTGAAGATGGCGCCTTCTATATCCATCGCCGTCCCGATCAGGCCGCCCGCGATGATGCTGAGCGCCAGGGCAAGCACGTGGTCCGTCTGGATCGCCATGCTGAGGCCAATGACGAGAGAAATGATGCCGGTCGCGTTGAACACCGTCTCCTGGGCTCGGGCAGAGAAAGCCTTGCGGGCGACAAGGCCTATGGCGGTGCCGATAATTATCGCGAACGCGTTCACGATTGTCGCTATCACTAAGTTCTCCGATACATAAAGCAGGCTTGGAATTGTGCTGGATGGTGAACCGCGCCTTGACCGCGTTCGCGTCATTATATACTATGAAGGGGCGAAAGGTGGCAATGGAGATGGCGACCGAACGCGGTATCAAGATTTATTGCGCTAACTGCATCCATTGCAAGCTCGTCCCCTCACCCGCGGGCTCCGGGCGTTACTATCTCCGCGTGCGTTGCGACGCGGGGAAATGGCTCAAGAAGACCGGCGGAGAAAAGATCTACAAGTACTGCACCGTCTCGCAGCGTAGCATCGATTCCTGCGATCGCTTCGAAGATATGGGCGATGGCCCCGAGTTTCTGCGGGATCTCCGACTGACCCTGCCCACGGTAGACGAAGTCTACGATATCCCCGAACCGGCCGCTCGATAGTACCCCTCGCACCCGGACTGCAGAAACCTGGAGGTTCCCGTGGAATGCTCGTTCACCGCGCTCGACGCGTATTTTCGTGTCGCCGCGGCGCCTCCGCGGTTCGAACTCCATGATGGCGACATGGTCGGCCTCGTCAGCGCCGTCGACTGCCTTTCTTTCCCGGGCTTGCCGTACGCGGACGCCGTGCTCGACGGCCCGGGCCGGGTTTTGTACAGGTTCTCCGACGGGGGGTGCCGGCCGGCATACCCACAGACGCGCCTCTCGGCCATGCCGGGAAAGTTCTCCTTCGACGCGCGCGGCGGCGTGTACGAGAGCCTCGCGATCAAGGCGCCGATTCCCGACCGGGGACCTCCCGAGCTTGTATTGTTCGAGGCCGCAGCGCTGACCGCCAGGTACGGTTACATACCCGATCCAGCGTACCTTCCCAAGGCGCCGGCGCAGTTGCCGCGCGAATACCAGCGTGACCTCCTCGACCTGGTCGTCACGGGCAGGTACGCGGAGCGCGGCTTTGAGCTTCTCGCGAGATCGGGGTTCATCGCCGCGTACTGGCCCGAGATAGCGGAACTCGCCGGCGTCACCCATGCCAAGGATTTCCACCCAGAAGGCGACGCGTGGCGCCATACGATGGAAACCTTCGCCCACCGCAAGAACCCCGACCATATCCTGTCGCTCGGCTTGCTGTTGCACGACACGGGCAAACCCGAGGCCGTCGCGAACGGCGGCAGGAAGTTCGACGGGCATTCCGAGATCGGCGAGCGGACCGCGCGCAAACTGCTCGGCCGGCTCGGCTATCCGGGATCGACTGTCGACTCTGTCGCCTACCTGGTCAGGTTCCACATGCTCCCGGCGGCCTTGCCGCGCGTTCCTCCGACGAGCATCGAGCGCATCCTTGTCGACCCGCTGTTCCCCACCCTGCTCGAATTGTACCGTTGCGACGAATTGTCGTCGTTCCGCGGCCCCGACGGATATTACGCCGCCTGCGCGGCTTACAAGGCCTTCCTCAAGAACACCAGGAACCCGTACCGCGATTCCAACGGAAAAAGACGCCAGGATTCGCTTCCCACGAACGGCGCCCGGACACTATAGTACCCCGATGGCAATCTGGAGCGACATATCGCGGGTTCTTTCACCCACACAGGACGACCTTGAGTACGCCGCGCGGCTCCTCCGTGAGCTTGAAGAGGGGCAAGCCCTGGCCAGGACCCAGACCTCGCTCCTGCGCGCAGGCGACCGCGCGATGGCGGCGTTCTATTCGGCGTTGGAGCTAAGGCGCTCGCCGGGTTCGCGCGGTTCGTGCGAGGCCGATCCGTCCTGGATACTCCACCGGGATATCTGCTGGGTGAACGTACGTGCCTGCGCAATCGACGGGATGCCTGGCTCCTTCATCCGCGCCGCGAAGCTTCTGCCCTCGATCAGCTCCGACGCCATTTTGCTGGCGCCTTTCCACCCCGTGCAGTTCGATCTCCTGTACGCGCCGGAGAGCATGACAATCGTCGACGAGTCTCTGGGCGACGAAAGGCTGGACTCCGCCGGGATAAGAGCCGCCGACCAACTCCGGGCTTTCGTGTCGGCGTGCGGCTTGCTGGGAAAACGGGTAGGCTACGAATTGTTGCCGTATGCCGCTCAATTCAGCCGCATCGCGATGGAGCGGCCGGACTTGTTCCGCTGGGTAATCCTCGACGAGCGGCGTAGCGGTTTGGCCTACGCCGATCCGGACTTCCCTTACCGCACGGAAGACCGCCTCAGGGATTCCGCCTTGGTCGCGGAAATGGTTGCCACGGCCAAGGAACAATACGGCATCTCGTCCTTCAGGAAGCATGAAAGCGATTCGCCCGAGACGGGCGTGGCCAAGGACAAGGCGTACTATTCCGCCATCCGCCTGTGCATCGACCGGGGACTATGGCCGGTACCGGCGCACGCCCGAAACGGCGTCGGCATCCCTTCGTTCTGCCGCTACGACGGCATGGGCGACTTCCCCGTGTTCACGTACAGGGATGCGTCGGGGCTTGACCTGGGCTCGGACGCGTACGGCGTCGTCGCCCCGTTCGCGTTCTACGACGATGTACCGGCGAACGCGCTTCTAAGCGGACCGGTTCCCCGCAACGACGCGGCGATTGACTACTATGCCCATGTGTTTTCGATGTGGCGCGACGCGTTCAGCTTCGACTTCGTACGGTACAATGCCGTCGACAGGGTCTTCGAGGAGACAATGGACGAGGGCGGGGATGTGCCGGCTTCGGACAGGCCGACCCCCGAGGTGGTCGCCGAGGCTATCGCGGCATCGAGGGAAGGTGCTCCCGGCATCGCCGCGATAGCCGCTCGAAAGGGTACGGACGTTGACAGGTACACCGCGCTCGGTTTCGACCTGACGATGGGTAGCGAAGCGCTTCGCCGGGTCGACGAACCGTTCGTAAGGGATGCTCTGGAATTGTACGACACGCTGTGCAAGCATGCCGGGAGCGGTAAGCTTGTATCGACCTGCTTCGCCGTCGACTTGCCCGAATCGGCCGCTCCAAGACTGTGGGGCTCGCCCTTGGCCCGCGTGATGGGTCCGGAGCGGATGCGGCTCAGGCATGCGATGGCCAGGTTCCTGTCGGTAGGCGAGGGCCGTAGGCCCATGTTCGAGACGATGGGCTTTCAGGATAATTCCACGGGGCTGTACGAAGCCGGTTTGTCGACCAAGGGCCTCGACTGGGCGGACGATACTGGTTTCGCGGCGGGGTACGCGTCGATAGAGCGCCTGTACGCCAGGCTGAGGCCCTTCCTGGACTCGGGCCGGATTGATGCGCGGCACATCGAGGCTTCGTACGCGTGGTGGCAAATCAGGGGTACCGGGACCGACAGGCTGTTGATCGCGGCCGCCTCTCTCGAGACGGCGGAAGGGCTGTCGCCAGGCCGGATATCGGTGCCGGTCGATGCTGCCTGGGGAGACATGGAAGGCCGGGCTTACCGCCTCCCCGACTCGACCGGGATAGGGATGGACGCGAGGCGATCCGCCGACATAGACCTCGGCTTCCTCGATTTCGTTGTCGTGGATCTTGCCCCCTCGTTCTACTGAGCCGCTAGCTACCGGTTCATGCGCTTGCGTATGTATATCTGCTTGCCGGTGTCGGTCGGGCTCGAGCGTTCCTCCACGTCGAACC
>CAZKJA010000054.1:3234-14555 GCA_964552925.1 uncultured Treponemataceae bacterium | reverse complement strand
GACCGCCTCCCGGCCTATGCCAGCTCGGGGTGGATGCAAGCTTCGATGAACTAATATTACATTACCAATTTATTACACTTTCTCGATATATCGCAGTATCTTGTACTCTCGAGGAAGGAACCATGCAGAAGATCGTCCCCCATCTATGGTACGACAAGGAGGCAGAGGAAGCTGCCTCGCTGTACACTTCGCTTTTTCCCAACTCGTTGATACTCTCCAGGACGACTATGTCGGACACCCCCTCGGGCACCGTCGATATACTCAGGATCGACCTGTCTGGCTTTGAACTGATGCTTATGTCAGCGGGGCCATACTTCAAGTTCAACCCCTCGGTATCACTACTCGTCGCCTGCGACACCGCTGGCGAGGTCGACAGGATCTACGCCGGCCTGTCCTCCGGCAACGATCTGATGCCCCTGGGGGAGTATCCGTTCAGCGGCCGATACGCATGGGTCGCCGACAGTTTCGGGCTGACTTGGCAGATCATGCTCACGGACCGTATCCCGCATGTACCACTGATCACCCCTACCCTGATGTTCACGGGAGCGCAGTGCGGCAAGGCTGAGGAAGCGATGTGCGTCTACGCGGGCTTGTTTCCACGTTCGTCTGTCGGATCGATCTTGCGCTGGGAGGAGGGGGAGGAACCCGACAAGGCCGGCACGGTCAAGCATGGCTCGTTTACCCTCGACGGTCAGGTCTTCGCGGTGATGGACAGCGCGTACGAACACGGATTCTCGTTCAACGAGGCAGTGTCGCTGATGGTATATTGCGACGATCAGACTGAGCTCGACCGCTACTGGAACGCCTTGTCTGCTCAGCCCGAAGCCGAGCAGTGCGGTTGGCTCAAGGACCGCTACGACCTGTCCTGGCAGATCGTCCCCACGGCGATGGACGACATGCTGGCAAACGGAAGCTCCGAGGCTATCGCCAGAGTAACCCAGGCCATTCTCGCAATGAAAAAAATCGATATCGCAGCGCTCAAACGTACATATAAGGGAGAGTAAGGCTTTCTTGGAATGGAGGATTCCATGCTCGATTTTCATGTGTCCTTGTTACCGCTCGTCGTCTTGGCCCTTGTCAATTTCGTGCTCAGCTGGCTGTGGTACTCGCCCCTTTTGTTCGCCAAGCCCTGGATGAAAGCGCTTGGCATCGACCCGCAACACCAGATGAGTGAAGCGGAAAAGAAGCGCATGCCCTTCCTGTTCCTGAACGGCTTGGCAGCATCAGCGCTCGTTGTCTATGGCATGATGGTGCTCGTCAATAGTGTAGGTGCCGCTGGTTTTTCACAAGGCGCGCTGGTCGGGCTCCTTGTGTGGGCTGGCTTCGCGTTGACGCATAGCATGAACACCATGTGGGAGGGGCGGAAGACTATAGTACTCGTCATCAACAACGGGCTGTTCCTGCTCAGCTACGCTGTATACGGAGGCATCCTGGCGGTGTGGAAGTAGGAGGCATTCGGTGACGAGCGTGAAATCCTTGCATTGTTCAGAGCCGGCTACCGTTTCGGTTATGCGCTTGAATTGATTCTGGAAGGAAAAGGTATTTTGTTTATTGATGGTAGCCTTTCGAATTTAATTCATTCATTATTGGCGCGACGATAAGCAATAAAAAACTTCAGCAGGAACTTCAGGGTTTCCGGTTAGTTCCGAAGCTTCCTCACAGTATTCTTCAGTTGTCCGAATCCGTCACCCAAGTAGGTTTTTCCTTCAGGAGAGTTTTGCAGGCGTTTCGGGACTTAAGCCGTGCTCGTGTCAACCCGGAAAAGCCCAGCCACGACCAGCCGGGGTCGAACCTTTTCCGAATCCTTTCGCTTGCGGTTACATTGATCATGCGCGCCTGGAGTTCAAAAAAGATAAGAGTTTGATGAGAATACATGAAAAATTACCCGCCCGGCTTCGGATGCCGAGCAAGAGGGAAGGCAGGAACCTCGGAATGCTCCTGGGATCCCTTTTTCTTGGTGTCAGGCTTTTTCCGGTTTGTCCGTATCCACGCGGGATGCCAGCTTCGCCTGGAGCCGGAATTCTTTGACCTTGAGCTTCTTCTCCATCTTGGTCTTGGCCATGGCCTTCACCTTGGCAGCAACGGACGCCGTTTACTTTTTCTAGTTCATCGAAGCTTGCATCTCGGTGCTCCATGCCACCATCCGCAGTAGGGTTGCATCCCGCTTGCTCCTGCCCATAGTGTCAAATTCTGCCAGACACAAGCTGCGATGAACTAACTTTCGGTTTGAAGTACCCCCAAAGGGGACAACACTTTCCGTGTCTCCATACCTCGCTACGGCAGGCGAAAATCAGTCATTTGCCCCACGAGCGACGGTATCGACCGGGAGTCCAGCCGACTTTCCGTTCGAACAATTCGCGGAAACCGGAGGGGTCCGAGTACCCGCAGTCACGGGTGATCGATTCCCAGGAGTCCGTTGAGTTTTCAAGCAGGCGGCGCGCTTCCTCAACCCGTGCGCTTTGCAGCCATGTAATGGGTGATATTCCAAACGCGGCGGTCCAACGCCTTTGAAGCCCGCGCGGACTCAACGCCGCCGCCGATGCCCATGTTTCAAGCCGTACTTCTTTCAAAAAATGAGCGCTTATCCACGCTGATGCCTTGTCGAGTGTCGGATCGGCCCGCAGCGGTATCCAAGCACTCCCGGGCGGGCTATACGGTGTTTGCCGTTTTCTATTCCGATCCCACACAAGAGTACGTGCGCAGCCGTCGGCGACCGATTTCCCCCAGAAGCGCTCCACAAGATGCAGCCCTAGATCGATCCATGCCAAAAGGCCCCCGGCGCTGACGATATCACCATGATCGATAACGAGTTCGGATACTACTACCCGGAGATCGCTTCTGAGCGATGCGAGAGCTGGCGCGAGGCTCCAGTGCGTGGTGAGCGCGCGTCCCCCGTCGAGTTCCGCCGCTGCGATCCAGGCGCTCCCCGCGCACACCGACGCGATTACCGCGCCTGATCGATGCGCCACGCGTATTCTTTCGATAATTCCCCGGTCATCGACTCGGGGCAATCCCCCTCCGCCGTAAGCGGGAATGAGCAAAACCCGGCCGCTTCGTTCCGCGTCGCCATGCCGATCCGCTAATGAGCGTAATTCTTTCCACCCCCACACGCAGGATTGTAGACAACCGGGATATTCAAGAATTTCCCAAACTACCTTCACCATACATCCTCATTTGTCGTAATAGAAACTAAAAGTGTCGTATGCGTCTCTCGAGAATGCCATGCACGGCGGATACAATGCAAGAATTGGAGGATTAAGTATGAAAGATATAGCTCTTGTCACGATCGATTATCAAATGGATTATTTCCCCGGAGGGAAATTCCCTCTTTTTCGCGCTAATGCCGCTGTCAGGAATGCCGCGAAAGCGCTGGACGCGGCGCGTGGAAAAGGAATACCTATTTTTCATGTTCGCCACGAATCCCCTTCGCCAGCCGCTCGATTCTTGGCCGCCGGTACTCCGGGAACCGCTCTCCATCCCTCATTATCGATTCCTTCCGATGGTAGCGAACCGGTTATCCTCAAGAACTTTCCCGATTCGTTTCTTGCGACCGATCTTGAGGAACGGTTGCGGTCCTCCAATATTCACCGGGTCGTCTGGATGGGAATGATCAGCTGGATGTGCGTGGATACTACGGTTCGATCGGCAAAAGCGAAAGGGTTCGAAAATTATCTTCTGGAAGATGCGTGCGCCTCGGGATGGCTCCTGCACGGCGGATTACCCGTTTTCCCTTGGTCCTCTCAACGCGCGTTTATGGCCGCTCTTGGCGCTCATCACGCGACGCTGGTCAAGGCTGTACAACGTCAGGACATTGATACGTTGTTTTCTTGAAAAATCGGGTATGCCGACGCGAAATCAGGGTGTTCGCTTGTCCGGGTCGACCAGGCTCGCGAGATCCAGCGCTTTCATGGCGTCGCCGTCCGCGCCCATTCGGCGTCGATGGTGAGCATTCGGACAGGCAAGCGTTGCCGATTGCGCTCGGCGACTCCAGCCGCGTAAGCATGCCGCGCTTGACCGCGTCATGTCGTATACATACACTGGCTGGAGCCAGTATGGATACACATGATGACCAGTCGTTCAGCCCTTTATCGCCGCGGTCGCTCAAGGATGAGTTCATAGAGCGTTTCGAGGCGCTTATCCTGTCGGGGAAATTCTCGCCGGGCGAATGGGTGCCTTCGGAACGCGATCTTGGCGTCCTATTCGGCATATCGCGACCGGTCGTCCATGAGGGTCTACGGACCCTCGAGTCGAGGGGCCTCGTAACGATCGAGAGTCGCAGGGGCGTCAGGGTGAACGATTACAGACGCGAGGGCTCGATAGAGATGCTCCTGTCCATATTGAACTACGCGGGAGGCAAGCTGTCGCCGTCGCTGTTCGACGGCGTGCTGGAGATGCGCCTCTTGTTCGAGGTGGAGACGGCGAGGCTCGCGGCCAGGCGCCGTACCGACGTCCACGTCGCCGAGCTTCGAGCCACGATAGAGCGGGAACATTCCATAGTATCCCTTAACCCGCGCGACGTCTCGGACATAGACTATTCCTTCCACATATCGATAGCCATAGCCAGCGGCAACGAGATATATCCCTTGCTCTTGAACAGCTTCAAGCGCTTCTACCGCGATATCCTCGAGACGTTCTACGCGGATACCTCGGTAGTCAGGCCCATATTCTCGTATCACGAGCGCATCGTCGAAACGATAGCGGCTGGCGACGAGGATGCCGCACGCGACGCTATGCTCGAGCTTCTCAAGTTCAGCGAGCGGAACCTCCGGCGTATCCTGTTCGATTAGGGCATTTGCCGCGAAGCGCCGTATTGCGAGAAAAGACTTGACGTTTCATGAAAACGGATCTATATAACTGGTATGCTGGTAATACCAATAAAAACGAGAAAACAGAAAACCACACATGAAACGCCGCCGATGCATAGGACCTCGGCGATATTGAGGAAGGCTTTCGGCCCGTGGGTGGAGACGTCTGGGTGGGGCAGCTCGATACTGCTCGAAGGAATCGCGCCGTCATGGAGCCTCAAGGTCGAGGCCGGATGGGCCGCGGCCCGGCTCGGATTCAAAGCAGTCGTCAACGACCTCGGCGTAGAGGGAATCGCCGATGAGCGCCTCGAGGCGCCGACCGTTGACGACGACCAGCTCGAAGGCTCGGTGTTCGATGTCGCTATAGTCGGAGGCGGCGTCATAGGCGCGTCAATAGCACGCGAGCTGTCGAAATGGGATCTACGAATACTGCTGCTCGAGAAAGAAGGCGACGTCGCCGTTCATACGTCGAGCCGTAACGACGGCATGATCCATGAAGGCTTCGCGGCCAAGCCTGGCACCAAGAAAGCCGCGTACAACGTCAGGGGAAACAGGCTGTGGGAGCCGCTGTGCCGGGAGCTGGGGCTAGCGTTCAAGCGACCCGGCTCCCTCGTGCTGTTCGGCACTGCGCTTTCGGCCGCGGCCTATCCCCTCATGGCCGACAGGGCGCGCCGCAACGGCGTTGACGGCTGGGAATTCTGGAGCCGTGCCCGCGTGGCGGCCGAGGAGCCCAATGTCACCACAAAGCAGCGCGGCGCGTTATTCCTGCCGAGCGCCGGCGTGTTGTCGCCGTACAAGGCTACCGTCGCGCTCGCCGAAAGCGCCATCATGAACGGCGTGAGGCTCATGCTGGATACCTGCGTCATAGGCATGGAGCTGGAGGGCGGGCGCATAGCGCGCGTCAAGACTAACCGGGGCACGTTCAGGGCGGGCGCCGTCGTCAACGCCGCCGGCAACTGGGCCGACATCGTCGCCGGCATGGCTGGCGACCGTTTCTTCAGCCTGCACCAAAGGCGCGGCACCGAGGTCATACTCGACGCGACGACCGGCGGCTACCTGCGCCACATCATGGGCATGCCGCGCCTCGTCCAGCTGAAGAGCAAGACCAAGGGCGGCGGCCTCGTCACCACGATAGAGGGCAACGTCCTCGTCGGCCCCACGGCGATGGAAGCCCCGGGCAGGGAGGACTACGCGACGAGGCCGGAGGAGCTACTGGAGCTCGAGAGGCACGTGCGCCTTAACGCCAGGCTCGACATGGGGCAGGCAATTACGTATTTCTCCGGCGTACGCCCCTGTACCTACGAAGAGGACTTTATTATAGAAAAGAGCGAGCGCGTTTCCAACCTCGTGCACGCGGCGGGCATGCAGTCGCCGGGTCTCGCGTCGGCTCCGGCCATAGCCCAGGATATAGCCGCGATGACGCTGGATATATTATCGGCTTCCATGGCCATAAGGCCCAAAGCCGGATGGCGCTCCGGCAGGCCCGCCGCGCCCGAAACCCGCGGGCTATCGCCCGAGGTCAGGTCGGCCATCATCGAGAAGAACCCTGCCTTCGGCCGCATAGTCTGCCGTTGCGAGGAGGTGTCCGAAGGCGAGATAGTCGACGCGCTGCGCTCCATCGTGCCGGCTGCGAGCATGGACGCGGTGAAGCGGCGGACGCGGGCCGGCATGGGGCGATGCCACGGCGGCTTCTGCACCCCGCGCGTCATGGAAATAATCGCCCGCGAGTCGGGAAAGCCGCTGTGGTCCGTCACCAAGAAAGGGCCCGGCTCGGAGCTGTGCGTCGGGCCGACCAAAGGGGCCACGAAATGATCAGGCGCATCGATACCGACGTCGTGGTGCTGGGTGCCGGTCCCGCGGGATTGGCCGCCGCTTGCGCCGCCATGGAAGCGGGCGCCCGCGTCGTTCTCGTCGAGCGCGAGGAGCGCCTTGGCGGCATACTAAAGCAATGCATCCACGACGGCTTCGGCCTTGTGCGCTATAAGCAGAAACTGTCAGGCCCGGAATACGCGCTGCGCGACGCCGACAGGTTCCGCGCTCTTGGCGGAACGGTCATGCTTGAGGCCTTCGTCTCCGGAGCCGAGAAACTGGACGGCGGCTTCTGCCTGCGTTTCGTTGACCGTAGCGGAGTCGCGGAATTGGCGGCCAAGGCCGTCGTGCTGGCGACTGGGTGCAGGGAACGGACCGACAGGCAAGTCTTCGTCCACGGCGATCGCCCGGCGGGCATCCATACCGCTGGCCTCGCCCAATACATGATAAACATCCAGGGATTGTTACCCGGCAGGCGCGCAATAATTCTAGGTTCGGGCGATATAGGCCTGATCATGGCGAGGCGCATGACCCTGGAAGGCATGGAAGTGCTTGGCGCCCACGAGATAAAGAGCGAGCCGTCCGGCCTCTCGCGCAATGTCCGCCAGTGCCTGGAAGACTACGCGATTCCCCTGTCGCTATCGTCCACGGTGACGAGCGTACGCGGCGGGCGTCGGGTGACGGGCGTGACGACGGCATCGGTCGACGCGGCCATGAAGCCCATACGCGGTACCGAGCGCGACGTCGAGTGCGATACCCTGATCCTGTCCGTCGGCCTCATACCGGAGAACGAGCTGGCACAGTCGCTCGGCGTGCCTCTCGATCCCGCGACCAAGGGGCCCAAGGTCGACCAGAGCTTGCACACGCTCGTAGACGGCGTGTTCGCCTGCGGCAACGCCGTCCACGTCAACGACCTCGCCGACTACGTGTCGGAGTCGGGCGAGACAGCCGGTCGCGCCGCAGCAGCCTGGTCGAGCGGCGCGTCCGGACGACATCTCGTACCCGTAGAGCGGGGAGAGGGACTCCTGTACGTAGTGCCTCAGTTCGTCGATACGGCCCACGTATCCGCGCCAGGAACCGATGTCGACGCCGTGTTTTATTTCAGGTCCCGCCTGACCAAGCCTGACGGGGCGACGGTTCGAGCCTCGATGTCCGTCGGCTCCGATTCCGGGGTAACGCTGTTCAGTCGTCGCTTCCCGGTCCTCAGGCCTCCCGAGATGGAGCGCTTTACCGTGCCCCTGGATAGCGTGCGCGATGCGCGCGCCAGAATCGTCGTCGGAATGGAAGGCGAGGTAGCCCGTGGCTGAAGCAAAAGAATTTACCTGCATAGAATGCCCGCGTGGATGCCGCCTCGTCATCGAGCTCGATATCGTCGCCAAAGGTAGCGCCAAGGTCGATGGTATAAAATATTTGCAAGCGACGGTAACGGGCAACGCCTGCCCCAAGGGCGAAGCCTACGGAAAGCAGGAGGCCATCAACCCCATGCGCAGCCTGACCACGACAGTCGTCGTCGAGGGCTCCGCGAGGCGGCGGCTTCCCGTGCGCACCGATGGCGACCTGCCGCTGTCGCGCCTGCTCGAGGCCATGGCCGCCATCGATCCTGTCGTCGTCCATCCTTCCGTAGTCCGGGGCGACGTCGTCGTGCGCGACCTCCTCGGCCTCGGCATTAACCTGATAGCCACGGATGACCTTACTGCCGACGTGAACCTTAACGCGGGAGCATCGCGATGACCGCCTCCGACGTCCTGATACTCGCCATAGATTGCGGCACGCAGAGCCTGCGCGCCATCATTTTCGACGGCGGGGGCCGGCTGCTCGACAAGAAGAAGATAGAGTACGAGCCGTACGCGAAGGGCGAGCCCGGGCGCGCCGAGCAGGATCCGGAGGTCTACTGGAACGCCCTGGTGGCGGCCTGTCGCGACCTGTCGTCCCGCAGGCCGGAATTGATGAAGGCCGTCGCCGGCGTCGGCATCACCTCGCAGCGCGCCACCATGGTATGCGTCGACGAGTCGGGGAAGCCGCTACGCCCCGCCATCCTGTGGCTGGACGTGCGCAAGGCCGTGCCGCCTTACCATCCCGGCTTCGGCATGAGAACGGCACTTGGCATCATAGGCATGAACGAGGCCATGATGCTTACCCAGGAAGAGGGCAAGTGCAATTGGATAATGCAAAACGAGCCGGAGCTATGGGCCAGGACGCATAAGTACCTCGAGGTATCGGGCTTCCTTACGCACAGGCTGACAGGTAGCTTCTCCGATTCAGTCGCCTCTCTTATCGGCCACCTGCCGTTTGATTATAAAAAGCAGGCATGGTGCAAAAACGGCCACCTCAACGCCAGGATGTTCCCCGTCCCCTTCGGGAAGTTGCCCGGCATCGTCGCTCCGGGCGACGAGATAGGCCGTATCTCCACCGAAGCCGCCGCCGCGACCGGAATACCCGCAGGAATAAGGCTTATAGCGGCCGGCAGCGACAAGGGCTGCGAGACCATAGGCATGGGAGTTACGAGTCCCGACAAGGCGTCGCTGTCGTTCGGCACGACGGCGACGATACAGACGACCAGCCCGAGGTATATGGAGCCCATAGCCTTCATGCCCGCATATCCAGCTCCGATACCCGGCTACTTCAACCCGGAGGTGGAGATATTCCGTGGTTACTGGATGATAACATGGTTCAAAAACCAGTTCGCCTACGAGGAAGTCCGGGAGGCCGAGGCCAGGGGCATAGCGCCCGAGGCGATGCTCGACGAGCTGCTCGAGAAGACGCCCGCGGGAGGCCACGGACTCGTCATGCAGCCCTATTGGACGCCCATGGTCAAGATGCCGTCGGCCAAGGGCGCTATCATCGGCTTCGGCGACGTGCACGACAGGGCCTACCTGTACCGCGCCATCATCGAGGGACTCGCGTACGGCCTCAAGGACGGCCTCCACGCAATGGAGAAAGCCAGCCGGGTCAGGATAACGGAGCTGGCCGTATCGGGCGGAGCCAGCCAGAGCGACGAGATATGCCGAATATCCGCCGACATCTTCAACCTGCCGCTCGTGCGCGGCGCTACCTGCGAGACGTCCGGCCTCGGTGCCGCGATGGTAGTCGCGGCGGGCCTCGGCATGTACCCTTCGATAGAGGCGGCGATAGTCGCCATGGCCAGGCGCGACCGCGTCTTCCTGCCCGACCCCGAGCGCGCCGCGCTGTATCATAAGCTGTACTCCAGGGTTTACAGGAAAATGTACGCGGCCCTCGAGCCCCTGTACGAAGAGATCCGCGACATAACCAACTACCCTGAACGGCTGTAGAAGATAGGAATTTGAACCACAGAGACACAGAGATACAGAGAAGAATGGAGAGAGGGATTTGAACCACAGAGACACAGAGGCACAGAGAGGAAAGAAGGGGAGAAATTTATAAAAAAAACTTTTTTCTTCCATCTTCCTCTGTGTCTCTGTGCCTCTGTGGCAAAAATGTCTGAAAAGCTGTTTTTTTCGTTTTTATCCGTGGTTTAGTATTTTTCACCAAGCATATTAGGAGAGCGATATGAGCAAGAACGAATTTACGCCTGAGTGGTTCGAGGGCGACATGCCCGAGAAGAGTTTTCGCTCCATCATGAAGTGGGGCGATCCCAAGGGCTTCAAGCACCCCAACAAGCGCTTGTACGCATTGATGCGCGACACCTTCGGCCTCGACGACGAGTACTTCAAGCATCCCTTCGAGATGGGCATGGAGACGGTGCCGGAGAACGTGCCGTGCAAGCTCGACTCCAGGCACGTCGATGCCTTCCGAGCGATAGTCGGCCCCGAAAACCTGTTCACCGATGTATACCACAGGCTCGGCGTCGCCTACGGCAAGACGATGCTCGACGCGATGCGCCTGCGGAAGGGCATCATGGAGAACATGCCCGACGCCGTCCTCCACCCGCGACACCGCGAAGACCTCCGCGCGATAGTCGACTACTGCAACAGCAATGCCATACCCGTCTACGTCTATGGCGGCGGATCGTCGGTAACTCGCGGCGTCGAGGCAGTCAAGGGCGGCGTCACCCTTGACATGCGCGCCCACCTCAACAAAGTGGTCGCTTTCGATGAGAAAAACCACACAATCACGGTCGAGGCCGGCATGTCGGGCCCCGAGCTTGAGCGCCAGCTGCGCAACGCGCCGGAATTGCTCAAGGCGAGTCGCGCCTACACGTGCGGCCATCTTCCTCAAAGCTTCGAATACAGCGCCGTAGGCGGCTGGGTCACCACCCGCGGCTCGGGGCAAAATTCCACCTACTATGGCAACGCCGCGGACATGGTGTTGGCCCAGGACTACGTGTGCCCGGTCTGCGACATACGCACGCGCGAATTCCCCGCCGCCTCCGACGGTCCCGACATAGACCAGATCATGATGGGCTCGGAAGGCGCGTTCGGCGTCCTATATTCCGCCACCCTCCGCTTCCGCATGTACATGCCGGATAACACGCGACGCTACTCCTTCATATTCAAGAACTGGGACGACGCCAAGGAGGCGGCCCGCGAGGTGCTCCAGGGCGAGTTCGGCATGCCGTCGGTATTCAGACTCTCCGACCCCGAGGAATCGGACGTCGCCCTCAAGCTGTACGGCGTCGAGGGCACGCTCATCGACACGCTCATGCGCGCGCGCGGCTTCAAGCAGGGCGAGCGCTGTCTGATGCTCGGCACCGCCGACGGCGAGGCCGGCTTTTCCCGCCACGTCGCG
>CAZKJA010000054.1:0-3224 GCA_964552925.1 uncultured Treponemataceae bacterium | reverse complement strand
AAAGCCTGGGAGCACGGCCGCTTCCGCGACCCCTATATGCGCGGGGACCTGCAGGATTTCGGCATCATGATGGATACCCTCGAATGCTCGGTCACGTGGTCAAACCTGGAAGAGGTCCATACGGGCGTCCGCGAATTCTGCCATTCCCGCCCCAACACCATATGCATGACGCACATGTCGCATTTCTACCCGCAGGGCTGCAACCTGTACTTCATATTCCCCGCCAAGATAGACGACATAGACGAGTACCTCGCCTACCAGTCCGGAATACTCGATACCATACAAAAATACGGCGCCACGACGAGCCACCACCACGGCATAGGCAAAGCCTTCGCCCCCTGGCTCGAAGGCGACGTCGGTCCGGAGGCCATGGCCCTGTTCCGCGCCATCAAGCGCCACCTCGACCCCAAGGGCATCATGAATCCCGGCGGCACGATCGCGTTGGATCTACCTGACGAGCAAAGACGACTACTGAGGAAATAATAACTGCCGCCTGGGTTCATGGCGCGCATGGAGAGGACGAACCACCAGGATATGCCTTGCGGGCAGCGGTCCAGGTTACCGCATCGCAATCGGGCGACGACAAGTCTGGAAAAGCGCGCGCCGATGCTGTTGTCGACACTCGAACTCAGCCGACTTCCCCGCCGACCATCATTTTCAGGATCTCGAGGTCCGTAGAACGCATCCCCGCGTTGCCCATGCGGCCGATATTCGCGATGGTGCCCTCCACGTCGCCGGTTACGAGCCCTTCGCCGTCCAGGAAGGTTTTGCCTTCGGTACTCAAATAGTGGGCCATGATGGCGGCGTCCACGGCCGAAGCGATCTTCGCGGCGCAGGATGGCTTGGCGCCGTCGCATACTATGCCGCCGACGTTAGCCAGGGTGTTCGTTATCGTCTTGGAGATGGAGTCTAGATCGCCGCCTGACATATAGGTGATGGCCGCTCCGCTTCCGCAGGCCGCGCTGACCGCTCCGCAGTACGCCGAAAGCTTTCCGATCGCCGTCTTTTGGTGTATGGCTATGAGATTGCTGAATACAAGCGCGCGGTACAGTTCTTCCTTGCCTAGCTTCATCTCTTCCGCGAAAGCGATGACCGGCAATGAAACCGTCATGCCTTGATTGCCGCTTCCGGAGTTGATCACGACCGGCAAGGCGCATCCGCTCATGCGCGCGTCGCTACCCGCCGCGGCACGAGCCTTGGCCCGAATCTTGATGTCGTTTCCGAAGCACTTGAGCAAGGTCTTTCCGACGCTCGCGCCGTATTGGCCGCGCAAGCCTTCATCGGAGATCGCGGTGTTCTTGTCGATTTGGGAGGCGATGATGGATTCCACGTCAGTCAATCCAACCGTCTCGGCGAATTCCAATATATCCCGAACGTTCAGTTTCGTCCGGTCTATCTCGACGCCGTCATGCACTTGCGTCGAGTCGGCTTTCTCAACCACGGTCTGACCATTCTTGACGATTTTAAAAATATTCGTATGGGAGTCTTTGATGGAGATCTCGGCGCTTTCATTTCCCGCGTACGCTTTCGCGATGATGTAAAGGTTGCTTTCGCCTATTATCAGCCTGACGCCACACATGCCATCCGCCAAAAGGCGGCGAATTTCCGGATGTTGCTCGGCCTTGACGCTTTGAAGGACTTGAAGTCCCATGTCGGCATCCCCGCCAACGATGCCGGCTATGGCTGCCGCTTCGATTCCTTTCAGGTTGCCGGTATTCGGCACCACTACGCCTTTGACGTTTTTTATTATATTCCCGCTACACCATATCTCGATCCGTTCGGGCCGCGTTCCCAGAATCCTGGCCGCGGTAGCCGCGGCAAGAGCGACGGCGATAGGTTCGGTGCAGCCCAGGGCTGAAACCAATTCGCTTTTCAACAACGCTAGATACGCGGCGTACATACTCTTCGACAACATCGATCGACTCCTCGCGGCAGGGAAGCGCGCGATGTCCGGTCGCGATTGAACGTGCCGGACGTCGCGCGCGGATGTCACTTTTTTCGTTTGAAAGAGACTTCGCAGACCTTGTGCCCTTGGGCAAGGGTCCTGCCGAGGCTGAATTCAAATTCGGGGTGCTTGCTCGTTATCCCTCTGTCTCCGTCCATGGCAATATCGCAGACCTTGTCGAGCATCTCGCCCTCGAATCCGAGACTCTGCCATGCGGTCAGCAAGGGACAGTGGCCATATTCTACTTTCAATACGTCCTCATTCAGTTCCTTTACTTCGATTTCGAATATTTTTTTTATGGTGTCGGTGAAGAAAGCGTTGCAGAAAGCGACCATGCTGCCAGGAACTGCCATAGCTTTTTTGATGGCTTCGCCATGGATGCAGCCGCATTCAAATATCGCGTCCGTTCCCATCTGTTTCCAATCCAGGCCTTTTTCCTTCATCTGCTTCAGAAGAAGGCCCATCCACAATCCCCGGTGGACAATTCTGTCCCGCTGCGCGTTGATGCTGGGATCGCTGGTGTTTTTTGGCTGATTCAATACGCTCATGTCTGTCTGCTCCTAATGATTTATCGTTTAGCTGAAGAACATTTTCGCGAAAATACCCGCGATGATGACCGAACCCGAAGTCGCGCTGACGAAGCCGGATACGAGGGTCTTGGGAAGGAAATGCTCAAGCAGGAATTCGTATTCCTTTTCGTCTTTCGCCTGCAACTTCGCGGACTCGTTGCTGAGCACGTAGCTGGCGGGGAAGCCGCCGGCGATGGTTCCAAGGCCGATAGCGAATGCCATGGACTTGCTCATGCCGATCAGCTTGCCGACGATTATGGATACCAGCGCGATTCCCGCCGTCGAAAGCGTTATGAGCACGCCGAAATCGAACAGGATTTTCTGAAGCATCTCGATCGTGACGCTCTTGAGACCCGAGAACACGTACATCATGATGATGGTCAGGAACAAGCCAAAGCTTCTGGAAATTTCCAGGGGCTTACGCTCAATGAAGCCGATTTCCGCAGCGAGGACTCCGATGAGAAGCGCGAAAACATATTTTGAAACATACCCCTTGGTCAGGACCTCCAGATACGACGATATGATCACCAGCACCAGCGTCTTGAGCAGGATGATGAAGTCGGTCTGGTAATCCTTCGGCATCCGGGGGAATATCCGGTATTTATCACCGGCGCCCGCGGACTTTTTCCCTTTGATTTCGTCCAGGGTAATCTCGCCGGAACGGAATTTCTTCAGCATGTTCCGGCCTTCAATCTTGAGGCACATGCTTA
>CAZKJA010000053.1:7245-14610 GCA_964552925.1 uncultured Treponemataceae bacterium | reverse complement strand
GGCCGGAGCCTGGAGCTCGGCGGCCGGGCGGTGGTGATGGGAATAGTCAACGCGACGCCCGATTCCTTCTATGAAGGCAGCAGGGTAATGGATATTCCGGCTGCCGTCGACGCTGTTGCCAGCATGGTCGGCGCGGGGGCGCTGATAATCGACGTCGGGGGCGAGAGCACGAGGCCAGGCGCCTCGTACGTCGGCGCCGACGAGGAATCCGGGCGCGTGGTACCCGTCATCGAGGCCGTGCGCGCGCGCTGGGATGTAGCAATTTCGGTGGACACGCGCAAGGCTCCGGTCGCCGCCGCCGCGCTCGATGCCGGCGCGGACATAGTCAACGACATAGCCGCCCTGCTCGACGATCCGGCGCTGGCGCCGCTGTGCGCGGCCCGCGGCGTTCCCGTCGTGCTGATGCATAAAAAAGGCGTGCCGACGGATATGCAGGACTCCCCGTGGTACGATGATTGCGTTTCGGAGGTCAGGGAATTTCTTTTGGCCGCAGCCGACCGGGCCATTGCCGCGGGCATACCGGCGGCTCGGATAGTCCTCGATCCGGGAATCGGATTCGGCAAACGCCTCCAGGACAACCTTGCGCTCCTGTCTCGACTTGATGAATTGGTCGAGGCGGGCTATCCTGTGCTGGTAGGCTTGTCGCGCAAGTCGTTCATCGGCGCCATAACCGGAGCGGATACGGCGGGCAGGCTGGCGGGGAGCCTCGCCTCCGCGTGCGCCGCGCGGGCGAGGGGAGCGCGGGTCTTCAGGGTCCACGACGTCGCCGAGACGGTGGCGGCCCTCGATGTTTTCGATGCGGCGGGCGGATCACGGCTTGGCATCAAGTAATGCCGGCGCCCTCCGTCGGCCTATCCAGCTGAGACCACGGAAGGCGGACGAACCGGACTATGGCAATGAATGCCCTGTTCAGCGTGCTCGACCGATGGGCGCGCCCGGCCCTCGATATAATAATCCTCGCGTATCTCATCTACGGGACGTACAAGCTCCTCTTGAAGACCCAGGCCGTACAGCTCGCCAGGGGCGCGGCCATACTCGTGTTCGTATACGCGGGAGCGTTTTTCTTCAAGCTGGAGACGCTCACCTGGATACTCAACCTTCTCGCGCCAGGCCTGGTCATAGCGCTCGCGATCATCTTCCAGCCCGAGTTGCGCAAGATCTTCATAAAGCTCGGCCAGGGGAGCATATTCAAGCGCGGGCACGGGCCGAGGTCGACGCAGCTCGACACCATCCTGCACGCGGCAGAGATCCTCGCCGAGAAACGGCGCGGCGCCTTGATCGCCTTCGTCCGCTACGTCGCGCTCGATGATATAGTCGATCGGGGGACTAAAATCGACGCCGAGCTCAGTTCCGCCTTGATCCTGTCGATCTTCGAGTACGATACGCCGCTGCACGACGGGGCCATAATAATCAAGGAGGGCAGGATAGTCGCGGCCGGCTGCTTCCTCCCCTTGTCCGAGCAGAAGGACATCAAGCGGAGTTTCGGCACGAGGCACCGAGCAGCCCTCGGGTTGACAGAAGCGGCCGACGCGGTCGTGCTGGTAGTATCCGAGGAGTCCGGGGCCATCTCGCTCGCTTGGGACGCGAGGCTGTATTACAATCTCGGCATCGATACGATTCGGAAGCGCCTGGGCCAGCTCCTCGATTACTCGACCCTGCCTCTGAGCGACGAGGTGGCCTTCGATGAGTAGGCAGGGCATGGAGAACCTTTTGGCGGATTGGCCGGCCAAGGTGCTCTCGATCGCGGGCGCTGTCGCGCTGTTCTTCTTCTACCAGTTCAACCGACTCGAGGAACGTCCGCTTTCGGTGCCGCTGCAGGTCGAAGTCAACAACGAGCTGGTTCCTTCGAGCCAGTATCCGCGAACCGTCCGCCTTGTGGTCCGCGGCGAGGCCAACGCTATCTATTCGATACTGGAGGAAGACCTCCGGGCATCGATCGACCTCGGGCCGTACAAGACCGCGGGCATCGTACGGGCGCCCGTCCTCATCGACAAGCGCGGGAGCGCCTTGGGCATAGACCCGCTCGAGATAAGCGTGGAGCCGCCCGAGATAGCCATATCGATAGAACAGCGGGTCAAGAGGGACATCAATGTGGTGCCGAGTTTCAGGGGCTATCTCGAGCCTGGGTACGAACTCGCAGGTTTCAAGCTCGAGCCGTCGAAGATAGAGGTCGCCGGGCCGGTCAGCCTGATGGAGAAGATCGAGGATGTCGCGACCGAACCTATCGAATTGACCGGACGCTCTGAAAACTTCACGGTCAGGACCAGCATGAGCGCCCGCAACCCGCTCCTTTTATTCCTGACAAGCGACACCTTCGTGTTCACCGCCGAGATACGGAAAACGCTCGTCTTCAGGATTTTCCAGGATCTTTCGGTAAGTTATGTAGGCTTGCCGGACAACCTGACGGTGAGGGAACCCGAACCCGTCGGCACTGCCAGGGTAGCCGCTTCAAGCGTGGAACTCGACGGTTTCGTGCCCGCGGACGGCGTGCTCGAAGCCGACCTGTCCAAGATCAGCAAACCGGGCGTCTATTCCGTGCCGGTCATCCCGCGCTTTCCGGCGGTGTTCGATGTGGAATCATGGTCACCCGTGGTGGTCACCGTCTCGGTTGATCATATTGTGGTCAAGCCGGGATCGGGAGGTTTGCATTGATCCTCGGCGTTGGCGTCGACGTTGTGCATGTCCGGCGGATAGCCCACTGGCTCATGGTGCCCGGCTTGCCCGAGCGCTTTTTCCATCCCGACGAGCTGTCGTCGGCGATGTCGCGGGGGCACGCGGTCGCCTTGTCGCTCGCCGCGCGCTTCGCGGCCAAGGAAGCCTTCGGGAAGGCGGTGGGCACGGGCCTCCGGGGCATCCGGCTCACCGATATCAGGGTCGTAAACAACCACAACGGCAAGCCGGAGATGATGCTCTACGGCACCGCGCAGGAGAAGTTCCGCGCGCTCGGCTGTTCGACGATCCATTTATCCCTTACACACGAGAGCGACAACGCGATCGCCATTGTAGTACTGGAGGCCTAGCGTGCAGAAAATCCTTGCCGTCAAGAAATCGGAGAAGGTGCGACCCGTCACCTTTTTCTCGAAAGAGGCCGTGCGTTGCCCCGTATGCGATGCGAGCTTCCATCATGAGGAACTGTTCGGTGGACGAGTCAGCGCCGATGACCTTACCGACGAGCTGCACAGGCCGTACAAGCCTCTCCAGGCCTTCGGAGTCGTGTATCCCCTCGCCTACGAGATAGAAGTGTGTCCTTCGTGCTTTTATGCCGCGTTCAAGCAGGATTTCATGCCCGCGGGCGAGAAGTTCGCCGAACAGTTGCGCCAAAGGACAAATGCCCGTATTGAATCGACCCAGAAGGCGTTTTCCCCGCTCGATTACCAATCCGCCCGCGGCCTGCTCGAGGGGGCTGCCAGCTATTTCCTGTCGTTGACGTGTTACGAGCTTTTTTCGAAAGAGTTCTCTCCCACCATCAAGAGCGCCATCGCTGCGGTCCGCGCTGCGTGGCTGTGCCACGACCTGCATACGGGCTCCCCGAACGAGAATTGGGATTATGTGGCCGGCTTGCTCTACCGAAAGGCGCGGTATTTCTATCGGGAGGCGCTGGAACTCGAACAATCAGGCAAGGAACCGTACTCGATCCAACGCTCACTTGGACCGGATACCGACAAAAGCTATGGCCATGAGGGAGTCATGTACATGGCCGCCATACTCGAACTGAAGTACGGTCCCACTGACAACCCGGAGAGTCGCAGGGAGCGGCTGTCGGCGGCCAAGGTTTCGGTGGCCAGGATGTTCGGATTCGGCAAGAAAAACAAGGCGAAGCCCGGGCCGCTCCTCGAGAACGCGAAGGACTTGTACGATCGCATCAAGGCCGAGTTGCAGGTGGATGACGACGACGATGACTGAACGGGTCATAAAGCTTGTGCTCGCGTACGATGGAACGGACTACAGCGGCTGGCAGAGGCAGGTTGGGGTCCGCACGGTGCAGGAGGAGTTGGAACGGGCTCTTGCAAAGATGCACGGCCACCCCGTCCCCATAGCCGGCGCGGGCAGGACCGACTCCGGAGTGCATGCGGCCGGGCAGGTCGCGCACTTCGTCACCGACATCGCCAGGATTCCCGCCGACCGCTTCGAGCCGGCGCTCAACAAGTTCCTGCCGCGCGACATACGGATAGTGAAGGCGGTCGAGGCGCATCCTGATTTCCACGCCCGTTTCGACGCCCGATCGAGACGCTACAAGTACCATATCAGGGTAGGGAGGGCGCAGTCGCCCCATCTGGACCGTTTCGCATGGCGGCTTTTCAAGCAGCCGGATATCGCCCGGCTCAACAGGATGGCCTCATGCCTGCGGGGAGAGATCGATTGCGAGGCTTTCGCTGCGGCCAAGGATCCCAGCGAGAGCCGTTTCCGCTACCTTCACCACGCGGTATTCTATGTGGAGGGCGACACTCTGGTATTCGATATATCAGCCAACGCGTTCCTGTGGCGGATGGTCCGCTCGCTGGTCGGCACGCTCATCGAACTGGATGCCAACGGCGCTCAGCCCACCGCAATGCGCGACATACTCGAATCGCGCGACCGGAACCGCGCCGGGGTGACGGCGCCCGCCCGAGGCTTGTTCCTTTGGGATGTGGAATACTACGATCCACCGACACGCCTCGGGCGCAGGACGCTGGAGGCATCGAGCGCTTCCAATCGTCCCGACCGGGCGGATGCCGGCCCCAGGCTCGTGCCCGGGATCGGCTGGCTGGATGACAGGGACGATCCGGTGGAATGAAAGGGTTTACAGCCTTCTTTTGACGCGGGGGGCGGGAACCGTCTTGGAGGCATGCCCGGCCCTCGCCGGTTTCGTGAAAATCGACATGCTTGGATACGCGAATTCGATGCCTTCCGCCTCGAGTCTTTTCTTGGTTGCGATGTACATATAGTTGTTGCCGTCGAACCATTCCTCGGTCGCGAACCAGACGCCTAGAAGCAAGCCTACTCCGCTCTCCTTGAATCCGGTTACCATGAACAGCGGTTCGGGGTTGCGGAGCGCGTTTGGACATTCCGCTACGACTTCAAGAAGAGTTTTTCGGGTCCGCTCCAAATCCGTTTCGTATGTAACAAGGAATTCAATGTTGAGCCGCCGTACGGGGAAACGGGTGATGTTCGAGACTTTCGACTTGATGAGCGTTTCATTGGGCAGGCGGATGAGCTGGTTGTCGAATGTCCTGAGCTTGACCGACATCGCGTCGATCGAGTAGACGATTCCGGTGGTGCCTTCGACGCTAATAACATCGCCTTGCGCGAATGTTTTCTCCGACACTATGAAGAAGCCGCTTATGAAGTTGGACACCGATGTTTGGGCGGCGAAACCGAGCGCTATGCCGACGATTCCCGCCGCGCCGAGCAGGGTGGATAGGTTGACTTGCGCCGCATCGAGCGCGTTGACCAGGATGAAGGCGAAGCCCAGGTACTGGGCTATCTTTACCACCAGGCTGCTTGTCCTCGCGTCCATCCTCCTGCTCGTGACTTTCTTGAGGATGCCTATCACCAAGCCCACGAAAATCAGGCCCAAGAGCAGGGCGATAGCGACGCGCGCGATCTTGACGACCGTCGCGATGGAGAAAAGCTGGCCGAACAGAGTGTCCGTTGGAATGATTTCCCATAGTCGGAAAGAAGGAGCAGTGGACTTGGAAAGTGTTTCCGCCGCTGCCGTGCTTGGTTCCATTGTTATATCCTTGTCATGGTCTTGAAAAGCTCGAAGGAACGGACGATGAATCGTTCCTCGCCCGAAACCGCTGGCTTGGCTATGGTGACGGCTCCTGGAGGCAGGAGCGCCTGTCCGTCGAGGCTCATCCGCACTCCCGAAGAGCTGAAGATGAACAGAAGCTTTTCACTCTGCATCTTCGAGCCGACGCTTATGATCGACAGCTGTTCGCCGTAGATGCACAGCTCGTTGACCAATACCGGGACCGACGAGGTATTTTTCAGCCTGACCGGGTGAGCCACGAAGCGGGGATCATCGTGGAAGGACGACAACAGCGGCTCCGTTGACGCGAGGAATTCCGCTTCGTCATACCTGCACACGACGCCGGCGTCCGGGGTGCCGTACAAGGTCTTGGCCGCCGGAGCCAAGGGGTACGAGGCGACTACCGTTTCGCTTACCCGGATGCACGCCTCGATGCGGGAAAATATCCACCCATCCAGCGTCGTTCCCGGCGGCAGCGAAAACGGTTCCTTGAGCCGCACGCAGGTAGGCATGGGGGGATACGCCGGCATGATTTCGTACCGGCTTTCCTTGCCGAGGTAAAAACGGGTCCATGCCGGATCCGACAACGAGGGCAGGGTGATGCCCTGTCCCGGCCCGGACCGTTTCCTTGTCGATGTTCCCGGGGCAAAATATATGGGGATGGTTTCCAGAATTTCCCCATTCCCGGCCAGATCGATCGCCACGCAGATCACGACGTCGCCGAATTCGTGAATGCGAGTCCCTTCGTTCCTTGGAAGATCCCAATGTTTCCACCGTATGAGCTTGTCCGTCGGATGGCCTAGATTGTGCATGTATCCCCTTGCCCGTATACTGGATAGACAGCCTTGCGCGTCGGCATGTACGCTTGGGCAAGTATAAGCGTTGGCACGGACGGGGTAAAGCATGGACCGGGGAAAAGGAAGATGGGACTGACGGAAGGAACGATCCAGACGGATTTTCCCATCAGGTTCGACCGTTATATCGCCGAGAACCTCAAGCTCCTGACCCGCAGCCAGCTCAAGGCGCGGTTCGTTTCGTTGCTCGTCAACGGAAAGCCCGTGAAGTTGTCCCGGATTGTCGAGGACGGCAACCGCTTCGCGCTCGAGCTCCGCCAAGAGATCGACCGCTCCACTGCCTCGTTGCCCGAAGCCATACCCCTGTCCATCCTGTACGAGGATGGCGATGTGATAGTGATCGACAAACCCCAGGGCATGGTCGTCCATCCGGCGCACGGAAACTGGAGCGGCACGCTCGCCAACGCGTTGCTCGGCCACCACGGGACCCCCGCCGTACCGAGCGGCCCGCTATCCGTGGAGGGGCCACCGCGCGCAGGCATAGTGCACCGGCTCGACAAGGATACCTCCGGAGTCATCATCGCCGGAAAGACAGCCGCGGCGCAGGAATTCCTTGCCACGCAGTTCCGCGACAGGACCACCTCGAAAACCTATGTCGCCATCGTTTCCGGACGCCCGCCCGCGCCGTCCGGCCGGATCGATGACGCTCTTGCCCGCGACCCCAAGGACCGCAAACGCTGGGCGCGAGCGGAGGATGGCTCCGGGAAGCGGGCGGTCACCGAGTGGAGGGTGGTCGCCGAGGCGGGCGGGTATTCAATCCTCGCGCTCGGTCCGAAGACC
>CAZKJA010000053.1:0-7235 GCA_964552925.1 uncultured Treponemataceae bacterium | reverse complement strand
AGACCGGCAGGACCCACCAGCTACGCGTGCACTGCAAGGGTATGGGCTGTCCTGTCGTCGGCGATCCGGTCTACGGCCGTCCCGACAGGCGCTTCCCCGATGCGACCCTGCTCCTGCACGCGCTTGAATTGAGGATACTGCTTCCCGGGTCAGCCGAGCCTTCGGTGTTCCGCGCGCCTCTGCCGGATCGATTGCGCAAGGTGGCCGCCGCGCTGGGCCTGGATCCGTTCCCTGATCCGTTTCCGGGGTTTTAGTAGTTCCTGGGGCCCGAACTCGCGGGCTTTTCCTGGGCTTCATTGACCCGCAGCTTGCGTCCCTCGAATTCCTGGCCGTCGAGTTTCTGGATCGCGGACTGGGCTGCCTCATCGTTTTCCATCTCGACGAAGGCGAAACCCTTGGCGCGGCCGGTCGCCCTGTCTACGATTACTGCTACGGAATCGACCCCGCCGAACTGGCTGAAAAGTTCCCGCAGGCTGTCTTCGGTGGTCGCGTAATTCATGTTGCCGACATAGATTTTTCTGGACATGGCATGGATCTCCATGGAAAACCGGCTATAAGCGGCCGGCATGTTCCGGTCCGCACACGCGGGCCGTTGACCGTCAAGACTGCTGCAAACGGTCGAATCGACCTACCGACTATAGTATGCGGTTCACGATGCGTCAACTTTGCCCTATCCTTAATGTTTTCTTGACAAAGGTTTGTCCTTCATTATAATGGAATGGATATTCAAACTAGTAGGAGGAAACGATGGCTATATCGTACATAGCCCTTCCTCTTGCCGGTCTTTTCCTGGGATGGATGATCCGCTGGCTATACGCCAGATTTCAACTTACGGCTGCCGAGCAGAAGGCCGCGCGTATAACGCAGGAAGCGGTAAAGCAAGCCGAAGCGCAGAAAAGAGAGATACTGCTCGAGGCGAAAGATCAGCTCATCAGGGAGAGAAACCAGCAAGAACGGGATACAAGGGAACGAAGAGCCGAAATACAGCGCTATGAGCGCAGGCTCGTACAAAAAGAAGAGAACCTGGACAAGAAGATCGAGACTCTCGAACGCCAGGAAGAAGCCCTCGGCGAGAAGAACAAGGTAATAAACGAGAAGGAAGAGTACCTTTCAGGCCAGGAAGAACGGTATCGGGAGGAACTCGAAAGAATTTCCGGCTTGAGCCAGGAAGAAGCCAAACGCCTCATAATCCAGGGGCTTGAGAACGAAGCCAGGCACGACGCCCAGGCCCTGCTCAACAAGATCGAGCTCGAAGCGCAGACCGGCGCCGAGAAGCGCACCCGCGATATCCTCGTCACCACTATGCAACGGCTCGCCGCCGACGTCACCGCGGAGGTGACAGTCACAAGCGTCGCCCTGCCGGGAGACGAGATGAAGGGAAGGATCATTGGCCGGGAAGGCCGCAATATCCGTACCCTGGAAACTCTTACAGGCGTGGACGTCATAATCGACGACACGCCAGAGGCGGTCGTCATATCGTGCTTCGACCCGGTCCGCCGGGAGATAGCTCGCGTGTCGCTCGAACGCCTCGTAGCCGACGGCCGCATACACCCGGCGCGCATCGAGGAAGTCGTCTAGAAGGTGAGCCGGGAGATATCCCAGAAGATCTTCGAGGAAGGCGAGAAGGTGGTGTTCGACCTCGGCCTCCACAACCTGAACCCGGAACTCATCCGCGCGCTCGGGCGACTGCACTATCGAACAAGCTACGGCCAGAACGTGTTGTCGCACTCGAAAGAAGTCGCCGTGATCGCGGGCATGCTCGCCGCCGAGATAGGCGCCAACCGCGACCTCGCGAAGCGCGGCGCGTTGCTGCACGACATAGGCAAGGGCGTCGAGTCGGATTCCGACCAGAACCACGCCGAGATAGGCATGGACCTGGCACGCAAGCTAGGCGAGGATCCCCGCGTCATAAACGCTATAGGTTCCCACCACGCGGATATCGAACCCAGCTGCATAGAGAGCGTGCTCTGCCAGATAGCCGACGCGATCTCCGCCGCGAGGCCGGGAGCAAGGCGCGAGACCCTCGACAACTACGTGAAGCGACTTGAAAACCTCGAGACGATCGCGGAGGGCTTCTCCGGCGTCGACAAGGCCTACGCTATACAGGCGGGCAGGGAACTCCGGATCATCGTCAACAACGAGAAGGTGACGGACGACGGCGCCAAGGACCTGTGCAAGTCGATCGCGAAGAAAATTGAGACCGACATGCGGTATCCTGGCAGGATCAAGGTGACAATAATCCGGGAGACCCGAATCGTGGAATATGCGCGTTAGTAAACGCGGCGCGTTAGTAAACGCGGCGCGATAACAAGCACTTGGATCAACGAGCGGGCCGTCCTTCGGGGCGGCCCGCTTCATGCACCGACACGCTGTGTCTTGAAAGGTACGCTATATGACCGGAATCCGCAGGGTGCTGATGCTCGGCGACGTGATCGGTTCGGCCGGCATAAAGGCCGTCGCCAGGATCCTTCCCGCCCTGATACGCGACCGGACTGTGGACTTCGTCGTGGCGAATGGCGAGAACGCCGCCGAAGGCTTCGGTCTGACGCGCGAGACGGCGGACGCGATACTGGCCGCCGGGGTCGATGTGGTGACGAGCGGCAACCATATCTGGGAGAAAAAAGGCGCCGCCGAATTGCTCGACGGCGATGCCAGGATACTGCGGCCCGCGAATTATCCCGCGCGGGCGCCCGGGAAAGGCTCATATGCGGATGAGAAGGACGGCACGCGCTGGGTAGTGATCAACCTGCAGGGTCGCGAAGGCATGAGCGCCATTGACTCGCCGTTCGACCGGGCCGATGCGCTGTTGTCGGGCATCGAACCCGGTTCCATCGTCATAGTCGATTTCCATGCCGAGTCGTTCCAGGAAAAGGAGGCGCTGGCCATGTACCTCGACGGCCGCGTTTCCGCGTTCGCGGGTACGCATACGCACGTTCAGACCGCCGACGAGCGCATCCTGCCTCGGGGCACCGGCTATATCGGGGACTTGGGCATGTCGGGTCCGATCGATTCCATCATCGGGGTGAAGGTCGATTCCTGCCTCCGGCGCAATCTCAGCCAGATGCCGATCAAGATGGAGGTGGCCGACGGCGATTCGGAAGTCTCCGGCGCCCTTTTCAGTATCGAGGCTACCGGGCGTTGCATATCGGTCGAGCGGATTCGAATTTTGTAATTACTTGCAAACGCCGACAGCGACTGTATAATCCATTTATGGCACATTCCAGATTCTCCCGTCCCCTGGGACTCGCTGGACGTATCAATCTAGTCGTCGTAACGACCCTTGTTTTAGGATTGGGTGTGGTTGCGTACTTTTTCGCCTTCAACCTGACAAGTACGCGCCAGAATTTGGTCGATGCCAACCTGCAACGGGAGTCAGACATCCTCTACCTCTCGATAGAAAACTTCATGCTTCCTGGCGAGGCCCCTATTGCGGTTAATTTCTTCGAGGACGTCGCAGGCTTGGGCGCCGGCTACAAGCTGGGCTTGTACCGCAGGGATGGAACCCCAGCCTTTTCCGACGACGCAACAATTTCGAAGGTCAACGCCAAATTGGGGCGCGAACGCTTTCCCGCGCGGCTTTCGGGTACGGGCTTGCCGCCGATGGGCGCTCCCGATGTAGACACCTTCAAGCGTGCGACCTCGATCCCCCCTGAAAGCGTATTCTTCACGTTCAACGAAGAAGGTCGGTCGTTCAAGCGGGTGTACCGGCCCTTGATCAACCTGCCCAAATGCACGGGGTGCCACGGCAGCGACCATACTATCCGGGGCGTCCTCGATATCCGCGCTGACATCACCGAGATAGTCCAGGCGGAAACGACGACAATCATAGCCTCGGCGGGCGGCTTCGTGTTGATAGCGATCACCCTGGCGTCCGTGATCGGTCGGATACTCCGTTCGCTGGTCGTCGGGCCGGTCCGGGCGATAGGCAAGCTGTGCGTCGACGTTACCGGGGGGGCTTTCTCCGGCAGGGTCGATGGCAAGCGGGAGGACGAGATCGGCGGCCTCGCCAGCACCGTGAACGACATGGTGCAGGGACTGCGTGAACGCTACGAACTGACGAAGTACGTGTCCGCCGGCACCATTACCTCCCTGGCATCCAGCCAGGAGCCGAAGCGTGTCGAACGGACTTTGCTGTTCACCGACGTACGCGGATTCACCGCGTATACCGAGCGTCATGGAGTCGAGGCCATACTCGACGTGCTCAACGGCTTGCTTGAAAAACAGGCTACAATCATTTCCGCCCACGGTGGCGACATCGACAAGTTCGTGGGAGACGCGGTCGTGGCTGTCTTTTCGGGTAGTGACGCCCCCGACAGAGCCGTGCAAGCCGCGATGGCGATCCAATCAGCGGTGGCAAACGACTCGTCCCAGTACGACAGGCTGGCGGTCGGAGCCGGTATTGCCACCGGGCAGGTGGTCCAGGGGATGGTCGGATCGAGCAAGAGGGCCGACTTCACCGTGCTCGGGGATGCCGTAAACGTGGCCTCCCGGCTGTGTTCGCTCGCCAAGGCCGGGCAGATACTTGTATGCGACCGTACGAAGGACCAGCTGGTGCCCGGCGGCATCAGGATGACGGGTCCGTACAAGGCGCGTCTCAAGGGAAAGACCGAGACGCAGACTGTGTACATGATAGGGAATCCCAGGCGCGCGGAACTGGGCGGGGAGGCTGGCAATGAAGCATGAAGCGAAGGCGCGGAAATTCGTGTTTTTGGCGCTTGCCGCGTTTGCGCTGTCGGGTTTGTCCTGCGCGAAGCCGGCGCGGGAATCGTTTATCCCGCCCGGGTATGCCGCCTGGAAGAAGACGACCGAAGTCGTGCTCGACTATCCCATACCCGGCCATGAGGACCGCTTCCGCGTGATCTACATCAACGAGCTCGGCTCCGGCGTCTCCAGGCGGACAAGCGGGACCGGGCGGGTGGAATTCCCCGCGGGTACCGTCATCGCAAAGGAAATATTCAGCGTCTCGAAGCCCGGCAGCACGGACAAGCCCGTTATGCTGACCGCGATGGTCAAGGCGCCCGACGACCCGCAGGCAAGCGCCGGCTGGCTATGGCTTGTCAAGGACCTGGCCTCTGGCGTGGAGAGCGTCTATACCGGCGACTTCTGCGTGAGGTGCCACGCGAACGCCAACGAGAAACACCCGTACGGTTACAAGAACCCGGAAGGTTTGTTTTCCGATTATGTTTTCTTTGTTCCCGGAGACTAGCCCTATTGAACCTGTCCTCCATGCAGGCGTATAGTCTGCCATCATGGCCAGTATAAATTCGTTCGTCTCGCTCAAGGACTTCGTTCCGAAGCTGATCTCGGTGCTCCGCTCAGGGTATTCCCGCGCGATGTTCACCAAGGACGTCTTCGCGGGTATCACCGTCGGCGTCGTCGCCCTGCCCCTTGCGATCGCCTTCGCCATCGGAGCCGGCGCGACGCCGGCCCAAGGGCTCTGGACCGCGATAATCGCCGGCTTTACGATTTCCGCGCTCGGCGGCAGCCGGTACCAGGTGTCCGGACCGACGGGAGCCTTTGTCGTCATCATCGCAGGCATCATCACGGAACACGGAATGGGAGGCTTGATCGCCGCGACGATGATGGCGGGCATCATCCTGGTGATCATGGGCGTTTCCGGCTTGGGAAAACTGATCAAGTTCATACCGTGCCCGGTGACCACCGGCTTCACCCCCGGCATAGGGCTCATAATCGCGGGCGGCCAGATAAAGGATTTCCTGGGCCTCGTCATTCCCCGGTTTCCATCGGAGTTTTTCGAGCGCTTGATTGAATCCGTCAGGCATATCCGGACGGTGGATCCGGTGACGCTCGCGATCGGCGCTTCGACCATCGTCATCATCGTGTTGATCCGCAAGTTCGTGCCGAGGATCCCTGCGGCTATCGTCGCGATCGGCGCCGTCTCCGCCTTGGCGTTCGTGCTCAAGCTTCCGGTCGAGACTATCGGTTCGAGGTATGGCGAGATCCCCAAGGGGTTCCCGACTTTCGGCATGCCGATAGTCGATTGGGAAACGATGCGAAAGGTGTTCCCTTCGGCGCTTACCATCGCGATGCTCGGAGCAATAGAATCGCTATTGTCGGCGGTCGTCGCAGACGGCATGACCGGCGACAGGCACAACGCCAATATGGAACTGGTCGCCCAAGGCGCGGGCAACATGCTCGGGGCGATGTTCGGATGCATCCCGGCGACCGGGGCGATCGCGAGGACGGCGGCCAATATCAAGAACGGCGCGGCGTCGCCGGTATCCGGAATAGTCCACGCAGTTGTCCTTCTGGCTTTTACGATTTTCCTGTCCGGCTTCGCTTCGGCTATACCCCTTTCCGCCCTGGCGGCCATCCTCTTGGTAGTAGCCTGGGACATGAGTGAACTCAGGCGCTTCTTCCTGATGCGCTACGCTCCCAAGAGCGACCTGATAGTCATGCTCGTCACCTTCGGCCTGACAGTCGCGATCGATCTGACGCTAGCCGTACAGGTCGGAGTAATGCTCGCCGTATTCCTGTTTATCAGCCGCATGACTGAAACAGCCTCGATTCAACCTGTACTCGACCTCGTAGACGGCGATACATCGAAGACCTTCAATACTCCTACCGTGCCAAGGCCAGCGGGAGTCGAGATGTACCAGATCAACGGTCCTTTCTTTTTTGGAACCGCAGATTACCTTCAGGATGTTCTGGAACAGATAGAGAAGCCGCCGGTCGTATTCATCCTGCGAATGAGAAGGGTTCCGGCAGTTGACGCCACCGGAATCAACGCGTTGGAATCGTTCCATCGCCATTGCGCGCGGCACGGAACAACGCTCATGCTGACCGGAGTTGGCGAGCAACCCCTAAAGGCATTGGACAAGGTTGGTTTGTCCGAACGGATCGGCGCGGACAATATTCTTGATAACATCGATCAGGCGCTCGTCAGAGCAACCGAGATTGTCAACGCCCGGCAGGGCAAGCACAAGTAACACAGCTTTGTTACGCTTGACACCTACTCTGGCTATCGTGTATATATTTCACCGTTGAACTGCCCGCGGCGATGGTGGAATTGGCAGACACGCTAGCTTGAGGTGCTAGTGCCGAAAGGTATGGAGGTTCAAGTCCTCTTCGCCGCAGCAGGAAAACCCCGCTCCCCGGAGCGGGGTTTTCGCTTTTACGAACCTGCGCTCCCGAACGCGGGATCGGGTTCGCCGTCGGCACAAGCCCGTCTGTCGAGAAGACGCCGCGGAGCCGGTCTATACGAAAATGGCGAT